>JAFGOL010000048.1 GCA_016926495.1 Oligoflexia bacterium | reverse complement strand
TTGAAGTAATGGCTGATAAAGTACCGAAAACTCAGTTGCCCCTGCCCTTTGGCAAAAGGGGAACTCAAAAAATGGGGTAGTTCCAGGACAAGTCTCATTAATATTTGACAAATTCAAAGAAAAAACATAACTAAGTAATAATATTGGCTAATATAGGCAAATAACGTAATGGCGTAATTATTGCAATATCATTAATAAACACCTTAACAGGCAACACTTTATAAAATTTCTGGAGGTCATATTAATGATAAAGACACTAGTACTGAATATGGTAATATTTTTCGCTGCCGGATCCGAGCAATTTCACTATTCTGATTATGAAGAAACACAGGCCGGATCAATTGATATAGTTTGCAGCGATGAATGCAATTATTATTATTCATATACGGATTTAGACGACTGTAAAACCAAATGCCTTAATTACTACGAAAATAACTACAAAAAATTCACTAACAACGAGATAAAAAAATCATTTTATGAAATTGTCACAAATATTGCTAAAAATAAAGGTATAGATATCGGGCGCAATAATGTTACTTATAAATTCATCCCCCTGCGCGTGGAATCAGGAGAGGAAATTGAGGCAATGGCCACGGAATTTACCAAAGGCCAGTTAACAGCGCTGCTGTACGATACAAAAATATGGCCAAAGGACGACTGCTTTAATGACAGTGAAGAAAACAAGTCTAAAAATGAACTTTTACGTAGTGAGGAAATCAACAAACCGGCAAGAAACATCAACAAGACAATCATAGACACAATTACCGAGATTTTAAGCAAGTCAGATCCTGTTTATAATTACAGGCTGCCGTATGAAAATGAAAATAAACACATGGCCCATGCCACTGATCCCGATAAAGAGTGTTTTGACAGGGAATGGTTCAACTTCGCAAAACTGCGAAACACAGGAACAGAAGGAACTCAAAACATTAATGGCTTTTACGACACATTAGGCAATATCAGGGAACTGGTAGAGTTTAACCCTGGATCTGATCATTCCCAAGGGAAGATACTGGTTTGCGGCGGTTCCTATAGATTTTCGCCAATAGATAAGCAGGAATGCTACATTTACAATGTTATGGACAGGCATAGCCAACATGGTTTCCGCCTTGTAAGGACAAAAAAACAACCTTGACGTAAACTGTCATCGTGTTAAATCCCAACCTGTTTAATTGCTTCATATATGGCCTGCACATCGATTTTTTCCTGCATTCTCAAATCAGCCGGGGTCCCGTGCTCTATGAAATTACTGCCTATGCCTAGGCGAAGCACGGGAACCGAGATCACACTGGTATTATCCACAAGGGATTCAAGGACAGACGAGCCGAATCCCCCGGCAAGAACATTCTCCTCTACAGTTATAATACCCGCGCTGCCTGCCGCTTCTTTAAGCAGGGTTTTTTCGTCCAGGGGTTTCAGGAACCTGGCATCATACACCCTGATTCCTTTACCATGTTCCTTTGCCCACCATTCGGCGGCAAGCTTTGACATGTACGCTGAATAACCTATGGCAAAAACAGTAACATATTTTCCGTTTTGTGTGTTGTGTTCAAAAACAATACGGCTTTTTCCCTTAACAAGGGGGGCGGAACTTTCAGCATCAGCTTCCCAGTCAGGAACAGCACCCCTGGGATACCTTATTACTACCGGCTGGTCATATTCATTCAGGGAATACCAGAGCATCTTTTTCATCTCAGACGCTGTGGAAGGCGCCATTATAACAAGATTGGGTATGCTCCTGAGATATGAAAAATCAAATACCCCGTGATGAGTTGCCCCGTCTTCTCCGACCAAACCCGCCCGGTCAAGACATAAAACAACATGGGCGTTGTTTAAAGCCACGTCGTGAATTACCTGGTCGAGGCTGCGCTGCATAAAAGTGGAATATACCGCCACAAACGGCTTAGCCCCGCCTTTTGAAAGTCCGACGGCAAAACTAACCGCGTGCTGCTCGGCTATACCCACGTCATAAAATCTCTCGGGAAAATTTTCATGGAAAAGCGAAAGGCCCGTGCCCTCTTTCATCGCGGCCGTAACCGCGCACACCCTTTCGTCCTTTTCGGCCATTTCAACAAGAGTATCGCCAAACACCGAGGTGAAAGACGGGAGCTTCGAGATGTGGTTTGTCATGCCGGTCGAGGGATTAAACGAGCCTATGCCGTGAAACTGGGAAGGATCGTCCTCGGCAAAACAGTATCCCTTGCCTTTTTTGGTAATTACATGAATAAGCAGCGGAGGAGAATCCTTTTTATCTATGGGAATATTCCTGAATGTCTTGATAAGCACTTCAAGATCATGCCCGTCAAAGGGTCCGAAATACCTGAAGCCGAACGCCTCGAACAGGGCGTCCGGAGCAATAAGATTTATAGCGGAATGTCTTATCTTCTGTATAAGATGCACAAGATCGACGTTGAATGTTTTCTGGAAAGGTATTGACGATATAAGGGATTTTATCTCGCTCCTGATCTTCTGGTAATAGGCATTGTTGATAATGTTGTTGCTGAGGAAAGACGAAACCGCCCCTACATTTTTGGAAATACTCATTTCATTGTCGTTAAGCACGACAATAAGGTTGCTGAGCCCCATGGCTCCCGCGTGGTTCATGGCCTCGTAAGCCATGCCCGCGGTCATGGAACCGTCGCCTATAACCGCAATTGAAAAATTGTCAGGGTTTGTTTTTGCAATGCCCGCGGCCTGGGAAATCGAAACTCCGGCGTGCCCGGCAAAAAACGGGTCATGTATGCTTTCCGCGGGCTTTGGAAAGCCGCTCACTCCCCTGACATTCCGTAAATTGCAAAGCTCGCGGCCCGTGAGTATCTTATGGGCGTAAGCCTGGTGACCCACGTCCCATATAATGGAATCAGACGGACTGTTGAATACATAGTGAAGCGCCACGCTCAGTTCAACAGCGCCCAGAGAAGAAGCGATATGTCCCCCGTTGCATGAAACAGCTTCAACAATTTCAGATCTGATCCCGTCACACA
The DNA here is from genome assembly GCA_016926495.1 of Oligoflexia bacterium. GTDB lineage: Bacteria > Bdellovibrionota > JAFGOL01 > JAFGOL01 > JAFGOL01 > JAFGOL01. Next base: position 749 of record JAFGOL010000048.1, on the reverse strand, counting down.
GGAGCCTGAGATCTTCAATTTCCAGTGACTTTAAATGTTCGAGTCCTTTGTAGTCCTTTAGCATAAAGGGCTTATATATATCCTAATGCCCTTAAACTCAACGAATTTGTTGTATCCTAAAAATGCCTGTACACGTCTTTTCTGTGGCCAATCCTGATTATTCTGACGATCAGGCAGTCATTTTGCGGCGTATAAATAATCCTGTAATCTCCAATCCGTATACGGTAGTGATTGCCTTTTCCTCTTATTTTTTTGAATTTTAAAATTTCCAGAAAAGGATTTATACTAAGGATCAGTAAAACATCGTCAGCCCTGGATTTTATACCTTGGGGAAGCCCCTGATATTCTTTATACGCTGATTTTTGAAAAAGTATCCTGTAACCTGATTTAGGTGACTCAGGCAATTTTTTTCCACTCAACTGTTTCTTCAAGCTCCCTTTCCTCAATAAGCTCAATGTCCATCTCGTCTTCAAGAGCTGCAATTATGGCTTTTTCCACAAAATGGTTCAATTTTATGCCTCTGCGTTTGCAAAAACGATCAAGAAGCTCCCTGGTTTCCTTGCTTAGTGTAGTAGAAAAATTAACGTTCCCTTTCATTGTGACTTCTCCCAATAATCATTATTAAACATATATTATCATGAAAAAAAATGAAAATTCAAGATTAAAAATTACAAATATCAGCACTTACGCAGTTGGGAACTCACCGAAAGCCTTGAAACAACAGCCATCGGGTAAAGTATGCCCAGCAT
>JAFGOL010000047.1 GCA_016926495.1 Oligoflexia bacterium | reverse complement strand
CTATCTGGAAGGAGGCCTGCGGCATTTTGACGATAAAGTGGACGGGGAAATTAAGTTAAACATATCGGACCTTGTTATTGACAATAAAAAATTTAATTCCGCTTCATTAGATTTCAAAATCGGGAAGCAAAGTAAATTGTTTTTTAATTTGTTTGACAGTCAGCTTGTCGGAGACCTGTCCACCGAAAAATACCGCAAGTTTGTTTTTAACGCGGATTTTAATAATCTGGATCTTTATTCGCTGGTTACACTGTTTTTGCCCAAGGTAAATGTTTTCAGTACAAAAATTGACGGACATGCCGGCATGACATTTGACCTTAACGGAGTTGTTGATTCATACAGGCTTGAACTCGGCAGGTTTCAATACGGCACGGGCAGGTTTTCCCTCAAAAATGAAGGGAAAATAGAAGTACTGTTTAATAATGAATCATACAAGGTAAAACCTTTCAGAATTATCAGCACTGCCGACGAGAATACCTGTTCGCTGTCGGTTTCGAATACTGAAAGCGGTATAGGTATAAACGGCTGCCTGGGAGCGGATATTTTTTCCGCGTATAACGCTTATATTTCAAATTCACGGGGAAAGCTGAACCTTGATCTCGATTATTCGGATACGCTGGACGGATCCGTGGCGTTTGATCAGATTGAGATGACGCCCGGCCGGCATAAACTGGGTATTATCGCTCTGAACGGAAAGGTAAGTATTGAAAACGATACCGCCAATCTGGATTTGCTGACTATTGAGACAGGCGGGGGAAGTATAGATTTGGGAGGAAAAGTTAATTTAACAAACATTATTAAGCTTAAGGGGATTTATCCTGACGTGGATGTCAACGCTGTCTTTGACAAAATTTCATTTGAGTATCCCGAGGGGTTGAGGGGCAAGTGGTCCGGGGAATTGTTTTTGAAGGGAAAGGAAAAACCTTACAGGTTGTCAGGTTCCATGGCTCTTTTTGACGGTAATTACAGGAAAGACATTGAAGCCGATAAAATAGGATTTAAGAAGGATAACAAGGAGTATTTGCCGGTGCCCAGCCTGCTCATGGACGAGACAAGACTTTTTGATTTTAATGTCGGTTTTAAAAGCGATATCGGAGACGTTTTGGTTAAGAATGACGCTTTTGCCGGAAATATTAAATTCGAACTGGAACTTCTGGGTAATGAAGAAACCCCGAGGCTTAAAGGTACCGTTTCCGTTCTCAGGGGAGAGATTACATACAGGGACATTGTTTTCGAGGTTACCTCGGGCCGCATGAAATTTTCGGGAGATACCCTGCAAAGCTATTCCTATCAACTGGATTCGGAGGCCAGGATCGGCGATTACCAGGTGATTTTACAGATACTCGGTGATTCAAACGATATAAAATTCCGGTTGTCGTCCCTACCCCCGCTTAACGAGGATGAAATAGTATCGCTTATGGCCACCGGCGAAGCCCAGACCGAATTGACCACAAGAGAAAAGCAGTACAATATTACCGTCGGTGAAGGCAGCAGGATCGTGACCGGAAGCCTGGGCGTCGCCGGTGCTATCAAGGACAATACGGGAGTAAATGTTAAGCTTAAGTATTCAAATACGGAAGATTCAACCCTGCCGGCTATTGAGGTCAAGAAAGATATTACGGATAAACTTAAAGTTACCTATGGTAAATCTCTTGATGAAGATGTAAATAAACAGGAAATTAATGTACAATATGAAATAAACAAGAATGTTGAGCTTGATTTGCTCCTTAAAGAGGAAGAGAGTGAGGATGTTGAAAAAGAACCTGCAAAAGCTGGTTTTGATCTCAAGTTTAAGTTTGAATTTTAGTCTGTTTGCATCCCAGGCCCCGTCGTTTCACGTTACAAAAATTGTTTTTAAGGATTCACTGAGCCCGGTCGGCCATGATTATGATCTTCTGTACGGTGTACTGGGCCTGGCGCAGGAAGGTTCTTATACCGAAGAGCAGATCAGGGAGGGTATGGAAAGACTGCAGACACACCTGCCATACACGGTAAAAGGCTGGACAAATACGGACGGAGTTCTTACGGTCAGCGTAAGCAGAAAAAGCAAAATATCGATGGTTGATTTTGAAGGCAATGAGAACGTTAAAGACAAGTACCTGATTAAAAACATGGGGTTTGAGCCCATCGGCGCTTATTGCGAAGATGTATGCGGCACGATGGAAGATCGCATTATCAAGTATTACAAGAATGAAGGCTATTACATGGTTAAGGTTTCTTTTTCGTCCGTACTCGAAAAGGAAAAGGGAGTTAAGGTCATCTATGTCATCGAAGAGGGGAGGCAGGCGGTTTTCAGCGATGTGGAAATTGAGGTTAAGGGGGCTGTTTCTCCCGAATACGTGGTGAAAAAGCTGAACATACGGAAAGGTGACAACGCGGGATTTTCGGCTATTCACAGGGAAGTGAAGAAGCTTCGCGGGGCTTTGTATGACAGGGGATATTACTCCCAGACCATTACCAGAAATTCCCTCAGCTTTAATCCGGACATGAGCCGGGCCGTTTTTAAATTCGCTATTAATTCCGGTCCCAAATACAGAATTGTTTTCAGGGGGAACGAAACATTTCCGGACGTGAAGGAACTTCTGGATGCCCTTGATATTACGGAAAGCGACAGCATAACCCCCGATTATTACAGGGTGCTTGTGGGAAGACTTAAATCATTTTACTCCGGATTCGGGATGGAAGACGCCGAAATTTCCGTACACGAGGAACTGGGCGCCAGGCCCGGGGATCTTTTACTGATATTTAACATCAAGGAGCCGCCCAGAAAATACTTCACAAGGATTATTTACAAAACCTCGGACGAAGCCCTGGCTGACGAAATCAGTGATTACGTGGAAGATAATAACAGGGATATTTTTGAAAGCGGCTCTTTCGTAAAAGAGACTTTTGAAAAGATAAAGACCGATATCAAGACTTTTCTTGAAAGAAAGGGCTACCTGAAACAACGAATAAGGGAAATCTCTTATATCAAAAAAAAGGATAACTTCTATTACGTTAAGTATGACATAGACGAGGGAGACCGCACAATATTGAGAAGTTTCAGCGTATCCGGCAATAGCATATTCAAAACTGAATCCATACGTGCGTTGTTTGATCTTGCAACAGACGAGCCTTTTGATCTGGGTAAATTCGACACGGGCTTGAAGGAACTGACTTTGAAATATAAAAGCAGCGGGTATATTGATTTTGCATGGAACGGCAGGAACCTGACTTCGTACAGTAAGGATCTACGGTTTGTTGATATTAATCTGGATATCACCGAGGGACAAAGGTACAAAGTCGGTAATATTTTTGTCGAAGGTATTACCAAGACGAAAGACAAGGTCGTGGTGAGAGAACTGCTTTTTGAGGAAAACGACTGGCTGGATGCCACCTCGCTTCAGGATTCCGAGGTACGGTTGGTGTCCCTGGGGCTTTTCAAGTCGGTTTCGGTTATTGTTCTGCCCGTAAGTGAAAAGGGGGGCGACTTCAGGGATGTACTGGCAAAACTGGAAGAAAAGCGATTCGGAAGCTACGAAATTGGAGTGGGTTACAGGACCGATGAGGGCATAAGGGTGTTTTCAGGTGTTGAATATAATAATCTCGGAGGCTGGAACAGGAGAGTTTCGGCCGACGCGGTCGTAAACAGAAGGCTGGATAACGAATATAAATTTATAGAATATGACTTTACCCTGGGATATTATGAGCCTTATTTAATGAACATCCCTTTTAACTTTCGCACAAGCACGCGATTTATTAAAGACGATCTCCCCAGTTATGATAAAAAGAAATTCGATCTCTCATTTTACTTCGAGAAAGGTTTCGGCAGGCATTCGCTGATTTTAAGAAACGCGTTTGAAAGGGTGAATATTTTCAATGCTAATATCGACTACGATAACGCCATATACTGGAAGTATTCCATCCGGCAAATGTACCAGTACGACAGCCGTGATTCGGTCTTTAATCCGGGCAGGGGATTTAAATTTCTTGCGTATGTCGAATGGGGCCATTCCATCCAGAGCGATATCGCCGCTAATTATCTCAAGTTTGCGGATAAAGGCAGGATATACATTCCTGTTCTGGAGAACTGGACCATAGCATCCGCCCTCGGCATGGGGTACGTGACCGGCTTGTCGGGAAGTTATCTTCTTGTAGACGACAGGTTCGCGCTTGGCGGAAGCGGCAGTCTCAGGGGGTTCAGGGAAGGTATAATCAGCGATATAACTCCTGAACTTGTATCCCAGTATTATTATACATTTTCCCTGGAATTAAGACGCAAACTGATATGGAACCTTGTCGGGCTTGTCTTCTATGATATCGGAGATATTTATACTATTGATACCGGGCTTAACGGACCTTACAGCTCTGTGGGCGGGGGGCTGAGCCTTACTTTTGCCGTTGGAGCTTTAAGCTTTGAATATGGATATATTTATGATAAAAATAGAAGAATACCGGCGGACAGGGTGGGCAGGTTGCATCTTTCCATACAATAAAGAAGGGGTGCCGTTATAAATCGCCTGATTTTACTTTTGCTGTTTTCATTTATAAATACCGATGGATTCGCACTTGGGCGTCCTTCCGAAGAAGTTTCTTCATCCGATAATATTAAAAACGAGCGGTCAGCCCTGAAAGTTCAACTGGCCGGGGATTTAAACAGCGTAAAGCTGGGAGGTATAGGTATTTACATCGTATCCGGCGGACGTAAATTCAGTATTAATAACGCGGCCAGGGAGTTTGAAGTATTGCCCTATAAAAAGGGGTTTATGATCAGGGGGCACGGGTACAGGAAGCTTTTCAAAACCGCTTCAATAGACGTAGTTTCGCTGGCCGGCTCCTTAAGAATACGAATGGTGCCTTTTTCCGGGTATTTAAGAATATACAGGAGCGGAAAGAGTTTGGGTTTGATCAATGTTACGGATTTTGAAAATTACCTTGCCGCTGTCCTTTCGAGGGAATACGAGGGCAGGGCCGGCAATGAGATGCTTAAGGCGCTGGCTGTTGTTGTAAGGACAGGCTTGCTGAAACAGCTTGCGGAAAAAAAGGAAAATAACGACCCTTATGACATTAAAGATGATTTACCCGCTTATATCGGTGAAGGCGAGTACGGCAGGATGCTGAAAATAGTACGCGAAACGCGCAACCAGGTTTTGTATGAAGGAAAGGATCTTTATCACGCCATGTATCATTCTTCGTGCGGCGGCAGTACCGACAAGGTAAAATGTCCTTATTGCGAGGCTGCTCCCGGTTTTGTCTGGAGGTTTGATATTACTCCTGACGAATTGGAGAGAAAACTGTTGCTCGACGGATACAAGATAAGGGGACTTAAAGCCGTATATATAAACACCAAAACGGATAACGGCAGGATTAGCAGGCTGCATATAACCGCGGCCAACGGAAGTTTTTATATTGACACCGGGCGTCTGCAATCTCTTATCGGTACGGATAGAATCAGGAGTTCCGCTTTTTCCGTGTCGGGCAATGAAAAGCTGATCACTATAATAGGCAAGGGCAGCGGGCACGGCATGGGGCTTTGTAAATGGGGCTCTATAATGATGGACAGAAGAGGTTTCAAATATTCCGACATTCTTAACAAGTACTTTCCCGGTATGGACCTCAGATATTATTCCAATGAAAATATCTGATATCGTAATTCCTGATAAGCTTATAGCGCAGTATCCCTGCAATGAAAGGGATAAATGCAGGTTGCTTTGCCTGGACAGAAAATTATCCGCAGTTGAGCACAGACGTTTTTCGGACATTTATTCGGTCATGGATAACGGGGATTTACTTGTTCTTAACGATACCCGGGTGTTTAAGGCAAGAATACCGGCTAAAAAGGAGACAGGAGCCACTATTGAGATCCTGTTGCTGCGACGGACGGAGAACAACGCATGGCACTCAATCATGAGCGGCAGGAACATCAGTAAAGGACAGATAGTTTACGCGGGCTCGGACCTTAGCCCTGTTAAAGTCATTGAAAAATTTAATGACGGCACTTATGTCCTGGGATTTGAAGAGGGAATCGATGTTTTAAAATTTAGCGAGTCTGAAGGGTTGCTGCCTTTACCGCCGTATATCAGGCGCGCGGCTGATGATGTTGATGCGGAATATTACCAGACCGTTTTTGCAAAAAATGCCGGTTCCGCCGCCTCTCCCACTGCGGCCCTGCATTTTACCCGGGAACTTTTGATGCAGCTTAAAAGCAAGGGAATAGGTATTGAATATGTGACCCTGCACGTGGGTTACGGCACATTCAGCATGATAAGGGATATTGATACGCATGTAATGCACAGGGAGGAATACCGGGTTAAAAGCGATCTTGCTGACAGGGTGCAGCAGTGCAAGGCAAACGGTAATCGCGTATGGGCCGTGGGCACCACTGTTGTAAGGGCGCTGGAAACCGTTTTCGAGCAGGATTTTGCGTGTAATTCCCTTGAGGGTGTTACAGGTTTATTCATAAAACCAGGTTATGAGTTCAAGGTCGTGGACGCCCTTATTACGAATTTCCACCATCCCTCGACCAGCCTTATATACCTTGTAGCCGCTTTTGCCGGGATAGATAATACCGTAAGGGCGTACAAAGAAGCTGTAGACAACCGCTACAGGTTTCTTTCCTATGGTGACGCCATGTGTGTTTATTAGTCGTTGTTATAATTACGTTCAAAACAATTGGAGACAAGTATAATATCCTGTCCGGAAACCCCGCAGTCTTTGTAGTGTTTCTTCCATTCCCTTGTGGCTTCATATAGTTCTTTAATTATATTTTCAGCCCTGTGCTGTTCCATGCCGAAGGCTCCGGAATCGCTAAGCAGGTTTTTAAAAGATGCTGTTTTGCCGAACTTGCCGATATTTAACGATAAACTTTTTGTGAAAGACATTTGCGGCATTGGCACTATGTCATAAGCGGGAGATAGTTTGTACCCCGGTTTGTAATACAGGAAACCGTGGTTTTTGAGATGATCATCCGCGTTTAAACATAAGACGTTGAATACCATGCGCCTGAACAATTCTTCAAGCTGTTTGGCTGGTTCGGCGCAAACCTGTCTTATTATTCCGGCGATTTCCTGATACGAGGATTTACCGCTTTCTATTTCCGTTCTGCCTGTCAGGGTTAAGGCGGAAATAAAGTGGGTTTTGTAGTATTTGTTTTGTTGTATATTCTTTTTTCTGTCGAATCTTTTGATCATGTAAATGTCTTTATCGTTACTGTTAATTAATTTTACTTCCGGAATGTTTATTTCGCATTTTTTTGCAAGCAACATGTTTGCGTATTCAATTCTGCAAAAATTCATTTTGTCGTCACTTCTGTTAAATTTGGCAAGCCACAGTTCATTGTTGTCTTCTATAATTATTTTGGGCCTTGCTCCTCCCATGCTTGAACCGAATTGCATTAAATTCGCCATACTGTTTTTGTAAGGGATATTTCCGGAGCTCAGTTCTGCAATTGCATTTATAAGTTCATCCAGGTTATGAATGGAATGACCGAATATTTTATCCGGACATGTGTATTCCAGATTTTCCGCAAAAGTTAACGCACCGGCCCTTTCGCCTGATGAGAGTAACAGGTAGTCTATTTCTGATATGGCCAGATTTTGCGCTCGTTTTTCTATAATAAATCTTCCCCAGCTGTCAGGCGAAGCGTCTCTTATTACACCGAATAACCCCGGTATATTACTTAAGTATTTTTTTTCGGATAACGGCAAATGAACAGGGTCGAAAGCGATCGCGTTTTTGTTTTCAAGATATTTTTTTCCGTAAATAAACTCCGACGGAGCACCGGGAGCAAGGGATGTAAGAGTTATTTTTCCCGCCGGTACAGCCGCCGACTGTCCCGGCAGTGTTATAAAAACATATGCCTGTTTTTTGCCTGATTCCGTCAAAAGTCATTGTCCTCTTTTTTTTGTTTTATTCTTTCAGGCAGTTTACTGATCTCCATACTTTTGCCTATTTCGTCCAGATCGGGTGCCGCGAGGTTTGAAAGCTCCCGGTGTATGCCCATGCACCAAAGGGCATTAACCAGAACACCGAAACTGATATTAACGTCGCCGTGTTCCAGTCTTGTAAGGGTTGGAATACTGACAAGCATCCGTTCTGCCAGTACCTTCCTGCTTAATCCCCGGCGTTTCCTTGCTATTTCTATGTTGTTACCTATTTTTTTGATAACAGGTTCAAGTTGCGCAGGTATCTGCTTTTTCCCGAAACTACGTTTACTCATAAGTAAAACATAACATATATATTATTTTAAGTCAAATTAAATAATATATATGTTATTTAATTTACTAGTTACGCAGATGTCTCAATATGCTTAATTTTCTTATAAGCGTATATTTTTTAGACAGTAGATTTATACTTTTGAGATGCTAACTTGTTAATTATATTGCTATTTTGTGTGCTTTTCCTGATGGTATAAATATTGCTTGTTAATAGCAATTATGAGAGTCCTGCTTATATTACTGCCTTTTTTACTGGTACAGCCCTTTCAGCCGACAAATCAGATTTGCTTGAACAACTTGATATTACAATTGATAGTGTCGGATCCTTGATTAATGTTTGGCTAAGACCCATTTGAGGATGGTATGCAAAATAATATATTAGTGAACATTATTAAGATTATCTTGTTTTTCTCCCTTTGCGGATATTTGCATGCAGGGGATAGCTTTGTTTTCAGGGTTAAACCGGTCAGTGGCGATAATTACACGGGGATCTCCGAACCCGCGAGTATTTGTTTTAAGAATGAAGTACAGGGTAAGTATTTTTACTGCGGCATTGATGAATTTTCGAGTATTGAATGCTCTGATTTTGATTTTCAGAACAGTCATTCCCACAAACTTGATCTTTATGAGGACGGTAAGGCCGTAGATGTGCTTGAGCTGATATCTGCGTGTATGAACATGATTTTGAACGATTCCGGATTAAACAGCTACAATGACTGTTCGTCTTTTTTTAGCGAGACTGAGAATGAAAGAGGTATGCCAAGGCTTAATTTGTCATGCAGAGTTGAGGATAGCCGCGAGCGTGATGAATTCGTTTTTGATATGATCAATCTGCCGGAACTTATATTTGAAAACGGAAAATACGGTTTTATTTACGGGTCCGAATTGTCTTTGGGCGAAGTGTCTCAGAAGATGATGGATGCCGAAATTGAGAGCGCAATGGGGATGACTTCTCCCCTAAAGATAAAAGGGACATCCTTTTTCAAAAGCCCTCGTTTCATAAAGAAATTTTTTCGGTATCTTTCAACGAAAATGAATCAATTCCTGAATTTTATTAGGCGGCTGGGATTGAGGTCAGCACCTGCGGTTGCCGAGGTTACTGTTGCGCGTAAAGTGGCCCAGGCTTTTCAGGCCCTGGCTGAAAGGCTGGAGGGCAAGCTGTGCAACTCGTCCTTAAAGGAATTGGAGGAGGAAGTAGTCAGCCAGATCAGGGATTTTTCAGATCTGATATCCGCTTTGAATATGTATCGCCCTCGTGATAGAGCCGCTCGAGCCGTTGTTGATATACTTTACGATACTATATCCAAAACAGATGGTTATCTCAGGAACT
>JAFGOL010000046.1 GCA_016926495.1 Oligoflexia bacterium | reverse complement strand
CGTGGAAAACATTTTTACAAAAACTATGGAATGACGAAATTATCTCCTGAGCCGCCCCTTGATGAATTTTTGTTTCTCACTTGAACTTCAACCGCGGTTTTCGCCAATTCATTATAATCCCCGACGCCTTCAATGTTTGACAGAATGTCCAGTACCCCCAGGTCCGTGCTTAAAAAAATGTTTTTTGTTCCCTCGACATTTTGGGGAATATCCAAAAAAGATTTTTTATCAATTGTCATTCTGTGCACTGGATTATAGTCCTTAAAAATTGTCCGTAATTTTTCTATTTGTTCCCCGGTTATTAGCGCGCAGATATCTATATCCCTTGTAACATGCGAACTTCCGTACAGAACACCGGCAAAACCGCCGACCAGAATAAATTCAACGTTATTTTCAAGCAGGATTTTTAATATATTATTCAGATTTTCCATTGATTTTTTTTCCGGCGGCAGCTATCAGGCTTGCCAATGCCCTTGCCTTTTCATGCAGCTCAAGTCTTTTCTGGTACGAATAAGTCAGGTTAAGATCAACAAGGTTTTTATCGAATTGCGGTTTTGAGGATTTATCCCTTTTTTTGAATAGACGCATAATAGATTGTTAGCATAATTCCGGCTGTTTTTCCAGTCAGTCAGCGAAATTCAGTTCTGAAGTTTTGGCAGTTTTGACATTCTTTCCTCTGTAAGCTGCCGTAATTCGTTTCTGGTATTAAGCACAGCCTGTTTTTTTAGGTCCCTTATCCTGGCGCGGTTTTGCCTTGCAAACGAAGCGGCGTATTCCCTGAGTTTCTTTTCCATCTGCAGGTTAACATACTTTTCCTGCGCCTGTTTCTTGATTTCAGCCAGGTTTTCGCTTAAAAACGTCCTGATTAAACCTGAATTGGATTTAAACAGTTTTTTATCGTTTTTTTCATAGCACTCGCATACGGCTTTTCTTACAAGTTCGTCAATGGGGTTCTCGAAGTCATAAGAATGTTTTTGATAAATGGTCCTTATGGCAAGCAGTTCGTATACTTCCGTGCTTTTTTGAGGATTACTGTGAGACCAGAAGCTTGCCACCTCGTCCATGAAATCTATATATTCTCCCATGTCCGGCAGCAGGTCATCGCATGTTTCAGGCGAAACCAACTGCGCCGAAGCGGAACCGATTACCATGTATGCAAACAATAATATACTCATACCAGCCGTACTATCGGTTAAATCAAGTACTACCTTTAGCAAAATTATTGATGTAGAATTAAGCCATGAAAAAACGCCGGGTCGGCATGGTATATTTTGAGATAGAAAGATGCAAGGGCTGCGGATTTTGCGTGGAATTCTGCCCGTCCGGGATCTTGCGGTTTTCCACAACCTATAATGAAAAAGGATATCATTATCCTGTGGCCGAGCATCCCGAAAAGTGCACGGGCTGCAATAATTGCGGATTGTATTGCCCGGATTACGCTATCTGGGGTGAGGCGTCGGAGGACAACCCGGAATGAAGGCAAAGCTCGACGGCGTATTAACAGGCGTACATTACATGGACGGTGACCAGGCGGCCTGTGAAGGCGCACTTGCCGCAGGGTGCAGGTATATTGCTGGTTACCCCATTACACCGTCAACCGAAACAGTGGAGCGTTTCGCGCAACGGATACCGTGCGTGGGCGGTATTTTCATGCAGATGGAGGACGAGATTGCCTCTTCAATAGCAATCCAGGGAGCGGTATGGGGCGGGGCAAAGGCAATGACCGTAACGTCAGGCCCGGGCTTTTCCCTTATGATGGAACATATAGGTTACGCGATCATGACGGAAACACCCTGTGTCTTTGTCGACGTGCAAAGGGGAGGACCGTCCACCGGGCTTCCCACCATGCCTTCGCAGTCCGATCTTATGCAGGCAAGATGGGGCAGTCACGGCGACTATGATCTTATAGCCCTTTGTCCGAACAGCCCGCAGGAATGTTTTGATTTGATGATTTGCGCTTTTAATTTTTCCGAAAGGTTCAGGATACCCGTAATGTTCATGATGGATGAATGTATTGGTCACATGACTGAAAAGGTCGTCATACCACATCCGGACGATATTGAAATAACGCCCAGGAGATACACTGCGAAAAGGCCCCAGGATTACCTGCTGTACGGCCCGTGCGATGATCTTGTGCCTGAAATGCCTGAAATAGGAAAGGGCTACCATTTTCACATTACCGGCCTTACCCACGACGAAAGAGGTTACCCGGACATGACTGTTGATGCCCAGCACAGGTTGATACACAGGCTGATACATAAGATAAAAAATTATAAAAACGGAATTGTAATGGTTGAAGCGGATGATCTTGATAACGCGGAAGTAGTTGTGCTGTCATTCGGGATCACTTCAAGGATTGCGGACCGCGCGATAATTGACGCGAAAAACAGCGGGATAAAAACCGGAAAAATAAGACTGAAAACGATATGGCCTTTTCCCGATGAACTGGTAAAAAACGTATCGCAGAAGGCAAGAGCCATAGTAGTTCCCGAAATTAATGCCGGCCAGATAGTCAGGGAAGTGGAAAGGGCTGCCACCGACAGGTGCAGAATAATAAGCGTACCCCATTACGGCGGAGGGGTGCACAGGGTTGAGACTATTTACGACGCCATAATCGAAGGAGCGAAAGTTGAGTAAGGAAAAACATCCTCTCAGCGATTATTTAAGGGAAGACAGGATGCCGCACATGTGGTGTCCGGGTTGCGGTATAGGCATTGCCGTCAGCGCTTTTTTGAATGCCTTAAAGCAAAGCAGGTACGGACAGGACGATGTTGTGCTCGTTTCCGGCATAGGCTGCGCCGGACGGGTCGCGGGATACGTTAAGCTGGATTCCTTTCATACAACGCACGGAAGGGCGATACCGTTTGCCGAAGGGCTTAAGGCCGCGTCGCCTAAAACAAAGGTGGTGGTATTCAGCGGTGAAGGTGATCTTATGTCCATAGGGGGGAATCACTTTATACACGCGGGCAGGAAAAACATGAGTATAACAATACTGTGCGTTAATAACCTTAATTACGCGATGACCGGGGGACAGGTTTCTCCCACGACCCCGGCAAAGGCCATAACGGCTACAGCCCCTTTCGGCTCCTTTTGCCAGCCTTTCAATCTTCCGTTTATAGCGGAAGCCGCCGGGGCCGTTTATGTTGCAAGATGGACGGTGTTCCATGTAAGGCAGCTCCAGAAGGCCATACTGGAAGCCATACACAAAAAGGGCATGTCGTTTGTGGAGATAATATCCCCTTGTCCGACGCTGTATGAAAGGCGCAATCAAATGGGCACGGCCCTTTCAAGAATGAACTTTTACAGGGAAAATACCGTAATTAAAAACGGTGCTTCTACAAAGGACGCGGTAATGGACCTTGATAAGCCGTTTATCGTCGGAAAATTTGTTGATGACGATTCAAAGCTCACGTATCTTGAGGCAATGAACGAATATTATGATACGACTTTTTCGTGTGACGCCAATTACCATACGTATACGGGGTCTAAAATATAATGACTAAGGAGATACGGATCAGCGGTTTCGGGGGACAGGGAGTTATTTTAACGGCCTATATTATAGGCAAGGCTGCTTCTCTTTATGACGGAAAGGAATCCAGCCTTATACAGTCATTCGGACCCGAGGCAAGGGGTTCAAGCTGCAGCGCGCAGCTTATAATAAGCGATGAAAAGATACTCTATCCCTATATCGCCGGAACGGACATACTGGTAGCCATGTCCCAGAGCGCCCTGGCCAAATTTTTCAGCGAGGTAAAAAAGGACGGCGTAGTGATTTACGAAAACGAGCTTGTTGACGCCAAGAATATCAGCACCCTCGGGATACCGGCTACAAGGCTGTCAGAGGAGGAATTCGGCAAGTCCTTTTACTCCAATGTAATAATGGTCGGCTATATAACGGCCGTGACCGGCATCATAAAATTAGGCAGTGCCGAGGAAGCCGTAAGGACCTCGGTCCCTTCGCATACTGTCGAAAACAATTTGAAGGCGCTTGAAACAGGTTATAATTTTGCGAAAAACCATGCCTGACATTGACGTTAAATTCATGAAGCTTGCCCTGAAAGAGGCCGAAAAGGCATTTAAGAAGCGTGAAGTGCCTGTCGGGGCCTTAATAGTAAAGGATAACAGGATCATCGCAAGGGGGCATAATGAAAGAATAAGCAGGTCCGATTCAACCGCGCACGCAGAAATCAACGCCATAAGAAAGGCATCAAAAAAACTGGGTGACTGGCGCCTGTGTGGCACCACGCTGTATGTGACCGTGGAGCCCTGCCTTATGTGCGCCGGGGCCGTTATACATTCAAGGATCGGCAGGGTGGTTTTCGGTTGCGCTGAGCCTAAAATGGGGGCCCTGGTTTCGCAATACAGGGTTTTTGACAATTCATTAATACACCATATTCCTGAATATACCGGTTATGTACTGGCGGAAGAATGCGGACGTATCCTAGGAAGTTTTTTTGCGGGGTTGCGTTAGTATGGTACGAAGAATATCTATGATCTGCTCCTTGGTAAAGGGTTTTTCAACCGCTGCGGCAAACAGGTGCTCGTACTGTTTTTCCACGAGCATTATGCTGGACCCCGAAATGCTTATAACCGGCAGATCCGGATACAGCTTGCTTATCCTGCTCGCAAGTTCGTATCCGTCCATGTTCGGCATTTTTATGTCGGTAAGTACTGCGTCAACCCTGTTCCCTATGAGTAAGTCAAGCGCCTTGGCTCCGTCGGTAGCGCTGTATAGCTTTGAAACATGTTTGCCCAGGCTGTATTCAAGTATCCTTATAATTGTAATTTCATCGTCAACAACCAGCAGGCTTTTGTTATTTAAAAAGTCATAAACCTTTGCCGGCTTCTGCTCGGGATCCTGGATTGAAATGAATTTAAGGGTAAAAACTG
>JAFGOL010000045.1 GCA_016926495.1 Oligoflexia bacterium | reverse complement strand
ATTCCTGTTTGCCGCTTATCATCCCGGGCTCGCCGTTTTTAATCGCGATTTTATGAAGGTCTTCCAGCGTGAGCTTTCCTTTCTCAAAATCCGCGCCCTCACCCTGGTCAAATGATTTATAGCGGTCCTTTTTCATTTTGGATATCTTGCCGTCTTTAATAATACTGTTGGCTATTTCAAGACCCCTGGCGAAACCGTCTATGGCGCCTATATGGCCTATAAAAAGATCTTCAAGATCTGTTGAGTTTCTTCTTATTTTGGCGTCAAGGTTCAGACCTCCGTTTCCGAGTCCGCCGTTTTCAAGAACGACCATCATGGCAAGGGTCGTCTGGTATATATCAGTGGAATACTGATCAGTATCCCATCCGTTGTGTGGATCACCCCTGTTGGCGTCTATACTGCCAAGCATGCCGTTATCGGCGCATATCTGGAGCTCGTGCTCAAAAGCATGTCCGGCCAGCGTTGCGTGGTTGGCCTCGATATTAAGCTTAAAGTCTTTTTCCAGTCCGTATCTTCTCAGGAATCCGATGACCGTTGACGCGTCAAAATCATACTGGTGTTTTGATGGTTCCATTGGTTTTGGCTCGACAAGGAACGGTCCCTTGTATCCTATTTTTCGTCCGTAATCCCTGCAAAGTACGAGGAATTGTCCGAAGTGTTCAAGTTCCCTTTTGGTGTTTGTGTTGATAAGAGCCGAGTAACCTTCGCGTCCGCCCCAGAATACGTAGTTTTCTCCGTCCAGCTCTACGTTTATATCGAGCATCTTTTTAACCTGTGCGGCTGCGTATGTAAGCACGTTGAAATCCGGATTGGTTGATGCTCCGTTCATGTACCTGGGATTTGCCGTAAGGTTGGCGGTGTTCCATAATAATTTGACTCCGGTTTCCTTTTGTCTTTGCTTTAACATTGAGGTTATTTCTTCCAGACTTCTTTCGGACTCTGGTATTGTAGCTCCTTCAGGTGCTATATCGCGGTCATGAAAGCAATAATAGGGAATGCCCAGTTTTGTAAAGAACTCGAAAGCGGCGTCAACCTTGTTTATGGCTGTCTGCATTGAATCATCGCTGAACCACGGATAAAAGTGTGTCTGTAAGCCGAAAGGATCTCCTCCGTCTCCGCAGAAAGTATGCCAGTAAGCCACTGCCACCCGCATATGATCTTTCATGGATTTATTACCGATCATTTTGTTTTCATCGTAAAATTTATAGGAAAGCGGATTATCTGATTTATTGCCTTCGTATTTAATTTTACCGATACCTTTAAAATACTCCCTGTTTCCAATAAAAACGTTGTCTGACATTTTGTATGCCTCCTAAAGTTAAGTTTATTCGTTAAGCCATAAAAAACTTGTTACTCCGCGCGGATAGTATTTACTTTCCTTGGCTATCCCCGTGAACATTTGATCGCTCCATGCCCAGTAAAGGTTCTCTTCCTTTAACAACCAGCCCGCGTGTGCCTGATCGGCTTTAATACCCGTATCGTCATTTTTAAATCCCAGAATTTTTCTGGCAACGAATTGATTCAGGTATATTTTTGAAAGCCACGAATTTTCCGCTGAACTTGATAATTTCCAGCCGCCGTCAGGGAAAATACAAACTCCTTTTTTGAATACGGTTTTAAAGTGTGTTTTAAGGGTTTGTATCATTTTGCCGTATTTTCCCTTTTCGTCCAGCAATTCCCTCATCTCCATGAAATGGGGGAAAACAAGGCCTTCAATCGCCGGTATGATTTGTGAATTACAGTCTTCGCCCATGATTGCGTGTATGTATCCTTCCTTTGTGTCCATAAAGGTGCATACGGAATCCGCTGTTCTTGATGCCTGTTTTTCCGCCATTTGGGCGTCTTCCCTGTATTCCTGATAATTGCTGAATATTTTTTCCAGGGCTGAATACGCGGCCCAGCCCTTGATCACGATGTATATATTGCTCCTGGCCTGTCCCAGTGAAGTATCGAGGCTGTCGTACGTGGTTATTTCCGAGCCGTCAATTGTTCTGCTGCTGTCCAGCTTCATTATACCTGTGCGTTTTTCATCATCGGGATGATCGCGGTTCATCAGTGATTTAAGACACTTTCTGAAGAGCGGCAGTTTTTCCGCCTCCCACGCTTTATCCTTGTTTTTTATGGCGTAAGCAGTAGCGCATATGGTCCAGTTAACCAGTTGTTCGTGAGTCATGTGGGAAAACAAACCTTTAAGTCCGTACGCTTCGTATGTTGAATATTGGGGCCTTGATATCCTGTTACGGGAACCCATGTCATGACAAAAGCTTATCCCTCCCGGATGGGAATTCGTACCGCCCGGTAAATGCAGCTTGTCTTCGTAGCTGTACCTTGAGGCGAAAATATTCAGGGTGTTTTTTACTACCCACGGGTTCATTGACATTTCAAAAAACAGGTGATCAATGGTTAGATCGAGAGTATTCATCATTCTGTATTCACCCTCGTTAACAACCCAGAACGGCCTGTTATCCCAGTCCAGCAGTTGTGTTGAACCGTAATAACTCCTGACGGCGTGACACAACTGAAATTTTTGCGCGTCGTTCAGCTTATTATCATCAATGATACTGTTGGACTTAACGGCACGGGCTTTTATGTCTTCAAAATTTTCAAGAGTATAACGGGCCACGGATTCAATATCCCTGAAATACCTGTAATACCAGTATGATGTCGCTTCCCCCGACGTTACCATGCCGGGCCTGAAAAAGCAGACAGCGAATCTGAATTCAACCTTTGTTTTAGGCGGTACCTTGCATACGATGCTGCCCGTGTTCGCCAAAAACAAAGCGAATGTCCAGTTTTCCTCATGTACCGCTGATAGTATATGCTTCATGGACATTTGCTGGGCATGGAACGCGTTTTTGCTATCGGTTACGATTGCGGTTGAGTTCCCGATCCCGATTCCCTGGTAAGGTCTTTCCATGTTATCGAATATGCGCATGGAATCAGTGTCCCTGGACGTGTCATGGCCGAAAAAAGCAATTCTTTCCCTGTCGCATTTACTGTTATCCACGACAAGTTCCACGCATACCGAAGGAACAAGGATTTTTTTAAGGTCCATGTCCGAAGCACTTTCAGGGTCGGGTATTGATTCCACCGGACTGTAAACCGTGAATTCAATGTCTCCGGCCTTCCATTTGTCAGTACCCAGTTTGTACTCCCTCGAAATATCCTTGTCTTTAAAACAGGTTATATCCCTGGGATTTCCGAACATGCCTTCAAAGGGTATTTCTTCCGGTTCAAAGAACGGCAGTGCTTCAAAGCACTTGCCGTCTTTTGATTCCAGGCCGATATATACGTTCTGGTCCGCGGGCCGCCAGAGTTCCAGTCCCAGGCCACCCTTTTTGCCCTTGCAACCGAATGTAAAGCTGGAATGCGCGCCTATCGGAGCGTGAAATCCGTTGTAAAAGATCGTCATACCTGTCCCTCGCATTTTTTATGTACTTCCTTAAGTTCCAGTTTGATTTTTTCGCTGAATTCCTCGGTTAATTTATAACGGGTAACCAGCAGGGCAAGAAGTATATGCCCGACAGCGGGTATTATGGTGAATAGAAGAACTATACCGTGAATGGCTTCAGGTGTTTGTGTTGTCGCGGTGCCGGCATAACCGAAATAGGCAAGCATCCAGCCTACTGCCGCTCCGCCGATAGCCAGTCCCAGTTTAAGAAAGAACAGCGCGCCCGCAAAAATGAGTCCCGTGTTACGCTCGCCGTTTTTCCATTCGCCGTAGTCCGCCGAATCCGCGATCATGGCCCAAAGAATGGGTATCGAGATATTTAAAAGTACCTGAATGACAAAGTTAAGAATAAAAATTAATACTATCGATTCAGGACTGATGAAATAGAACCATACGGAAGCAATCGCGATGAATATATGCATCCAGAAATATGTCCATTTTTTTGAGAAGAATTTTGTAACACGCGGCGCCGTGATGGCTCCGATCATGGCGAATACATAGCCCAGGGTCAGGAACACTGATGTAAGATCGGTTCGTTTAACAAACCAGTTAATGTAATATATTGTAACACTGCCTCTCATGACTACAAAAATAAGAAGGATTAAATTTAAAATAGCGGTAATGAACCATTGATCATTGGATATGAGATTTTTATAGTCTTTCAGGAAAGATCTGAAACTTTGCTTGCCGCATGGAGTGTTTATACGTTCACGGGTTGTCGCGAAGCAGACCCAGAAGGCCAGTACTGATACCGCGCCTAAAATCATCATGGCCAGCTGGTATCCTTTTGCCTTGTCGCCGCCGCCCAACCAGTCAACAAGCGGTAAAGTTGTGGCGCTTACCACCATGCCTGCGGCAAAAACCAGAAAGAACCTTATGCCGTTTAAGGAAACCCTTTCCTTTGGTTCGTCCGTGATTACTCCACCCAGAGAACAGTAAGGAACGTTTATGGCCGTATACATAAGCATGAGTAAATTGTAAGTTACGTACGCGTAAAACAGTTTCCCGGTGTAACTCCAGTTGGGAGCGGTGAATGTTAACACGCAGGTGAACGCGTAAGGTATTGCCATCCATAAAAGGTATGGGCGGTATTTGCCCCACTTGGTTTTAGTGTGGTCACTGATGGAACCCATAAGAGGGTCTGTGATCGCGTCAATAACGCGAACGGCCAGGAAAAGTGTTCCCACAGCCGCCGGAGCAAGGCCGAAGATATCGGTATAATAATACGTCATGAATACCATCACCGATTGAAAGACTATGTTGCTCGCAAAGTCTCCCATACCATAGCCGATTTTTTCCTTTAACGACAATTGATTTGTTTCCATAGTACAACTCCTTTTAATTTAGATATATATTTTCCTTTGTAAAAATATTTAGCGGCATTAGTATTTTTTTTCTGCAT
>JAFGOL010000298.1 GCA_016926495.1 Oligoflexia bacterium | reverse complement strand
GGTCGCCGATCTGGCGAAAAAGCATAAGCCGAAGCTTATTGTAGTGGGAGCAAGCGCGTATCCCAGGATCATTGATTTTAAAAGGTTCAGGGAGATTGCCGACAAAACAGGCTCCATGCTTATGGTTGACATGGCTCACATAGCGGGGCTTGTCGCGGCCGGGCTCCATCCCAACCCTGTGCCCGTGGCCGAATTTGTAACCTCCACCACGCATAAAACCCTGAGGGGGCCGCGGGGCGGACTTATACTGGCCAGGGAGGAGTTTTCTAAAACCCTTAACAGTAAAATTTTTCCGGGTATTCAGGGAGGTCCCCTGATGCATGTTATTGCAGCCAAGGCTATTGCTTTTAAAGAGGCTATGAGCGATGATTTTAGGGATTATCAGGGCCAGATCGTCAAAAACGCGAAGGTACTGGCGGCAACCCTTATAGATAAAGGCCTTGAACTGGTCAGCGGCGGTACTGACAACCACCTGATGCTCGTGGACCTCAGGTCAGGGGATATTACCGGTAAGGACCTTGAAATTGCGCTGGGCAGGGCTGAAATAACGGTTAATAAAAATACGGTACCTTTCGAGACCAGGTCTCCCTTTATTACGAGCGGTGTACGCATAGGCACTCCCGCTGTTACCACCAGGGGAATGAAGGAAAAGGAAATGAAGCTGATCGGAGATTTTATTGCCAGGGTCGTTAATAATATAAACAACGATGCTGAAATCAATAAAATAAAAGGCGAGGTTATTGATCTTTGCAGGGCGTTTCCGTTGTACAAGGGTATTCTCTTTTAATGGGTAAAAGACGCAAAAGCCGTGAAATAGCCTTTCAGTTATTATATGCCAGGGAGCTTTCCGGCGTTTCCGGCGAATCCGTGATTAATGAAATCAGGGAGCTGAATATTGATACGGACAGTGACGTATTTGAATATTCGGTGCAGCTTTTCGGATGGACTGTCGAAGAACAGGAAAAAATAGACGCCGGTATAAAAGAGGTTGTATCCAACTGGTCAATGGACAGGATTTCTCCCATTGATAAAAATCTTATAAGGCTGGGTTGCGCGGAAATGCTTAAGGGCGGACTGGCTGTCGGAATTGTAATTAACGAAATTATCGAGCTTGCCAAGGAATTCGGGGATAAGGATTCTCCCGTGTTTGTAAACGGGGTGCTTGATTCCTGGTACAACAATGTTTACAGCAGTTGAACGGATCGGTATTTGATGCTATATTATATTTTCAGCGTGTTTCAAGCTTGTTGCGGGAGGTTTTATGAGAATACTTGTTGTGGATGATATGGTTACCATGAGGAAAATCATAAAGACACAACTCACCAAGTTGGGTTATACGGATATCACGGAAGCTGATGACGGTACAACCGCGGTTGAGGCCATTAAGATAGCGGTATCATCCGGGCAGCCATATGATCTGATTATTTCGGACTGGAACATGCCCAACATGAGCGGTCTTGATCTCCTGAAGGCTATAAAAAGTACAGCGGAGATAGCCAATACCCCGTTTCTCATGGTAACGGCCGAAGCCGAGCAGAAGAGTATTATTGAAGCTATAAAATCAGGAGTGAGCAACTATATCGTAAAACCCTTTACTCCGGATACATTGCAGGAAAAGATCAAAAAGATAATTCCTAATCCGGTCAAATAGAAAAAGAGGAGTCGATATGCCTATTAAGGTCCCAAAAACTCTGCATCCTTTTATTAATGCCGTTGAAAAAACGTTCAAGATCCTTTGCTTTCTGGACGTAACCCCGGGAGATCCCATAATTAAAAACCATAAAGTCAGTGACAAATCAATCAGCGGAATAGTCGGCATGGTGGGTTCAAAGTACATAGGCTCGTTTGTTATTTCCTTTACTGCCGAATGCATTTTAAATATAGTGCAGAAGATGCTCGGGGAAAAATACACCGAGGTCAATGACGCCGTGTCTGATACCGTGGCCGAGATAACGAATATAGTTTTCGGCAATGCCAAAAAAGAACTCGCCGACATGAACATTACCCTGGAGATGGCTATCCCCTATACAATAAGGGGTAATAACCATATAATCACACACAAAACCGACGGCCCTTATGTTGTTATTCCGTTCTCCAGTTCACTGGGTACTTTTACCATCGAGATGGGAATGGAACCCAAAAAAAAGGATAGGAGGGGATAAATGTCCGCGGTAAAAAAAAGGGACATATTTGTTGTAGACGAGGCATTCCAGTTTAAATACTCTATTTTTCTCGGTGTTTCGGGATTGATAATCAGCCTTCTTATCAGCTTTGTCGTGTATAATTATTCGCTGGCGCACGACAGGATATTGCTTGTCTCCGGACTTGACCAAAGCAGCGAGATCGTTTCGTTTTTCAGCGTCCAGCAAAGGCTGTTGCTGGTCAAGCTTGTAGCACTCAGCGTTATAATTACGCTTTTCATGTTCCTGGTGGGCCTGATCGTGTCCAACAGGATCGCAGGTCCGGTCTTTTCCATCAGGAGAAAAATAAGGGAAATTATCTCCAGCGGAGATTATTCCACAAGATTTTACGTAAGAAAAAGGGACGAATTAAAGGATCTCGTCCAGGAACTTAATTTGCTTATGGAAAAAATCGAACAGGGCAAGGGTGCCGATGCTGACTAAAACCAGGAGCAGGATTATCTTTTCAGTGCTTGTCGTGCTGCTTCTTGGGGTGGTTTTTGTGAATTACTCACCGGGCTACGATGAAAGGTCCGCTATTATAAACTCGCTGCCGGACATTGACATGGTTGAAATGAACGTAATGGCGATAAAGGAATACAACAGTTTTGACGACTCCATATGGTCTGATTACAAAAGGCTTTTTACCGGCGATTACAAGTCCGTGGTTTTTACTTTCCGCAAGTACAATCTTATATCCACGCTTTTTCTCATATTTCTTCCG
The DNA here is from genome assembly GCA_016926495.1 of Oligoflexia bacterium. Classification (GTDB taxonomy): domain Bacteria; phylum Bdellovibrionota; class JAFGOL01; order JAFGOL01; family JAFGOL01; genus JAFGOL01. The sequence goes on along the minus strand of JAFGOL010000298.1, from coordinate 4,207 downwards.
CCTGTAGCCATGCTGGCGTTTTTACTGATACTGGGTGTTTCAACATCCATGACTTTTATTATACTTTCCCTTTTTTCCCTGTTTACCTTTCTGCCCCTTCTGCTTCTATAAAACTAAGTCCGCGCTTGTATTTTATTTATTGACTTTTGTGATTAAATTTTGGTATTTATTTGTATCTGGAGTGTGAAGAATGTTTAGAATATTTTTTTATTCTGTTCTTGTTTTGAGTTCCGGTCTTTATGCGGAACAAAAAACCAGCAGTGAATGTGGCAAAATTTTTGCGTATCTCCGCAATAATAATGTGGCACAGCTTGGGATTACACTAAGACAAAATCCTGAGTGTATCGAGTATAAAAATGCTGACAAAGAGACGCCGCTACAGTGGGCAATTAATAATGAGAAAATTCCTTTGGCTATGCTATTAGTAACTGATTTCAAAGCTGATATCAGTAATACCACAGATGGTATGCGTACCCTCTTGCACCTTTTGGCCCAAGATGAAAGTTCTGTCAGATTGAACACTATATTCAAAACAAATAGAAACAAGGCAGTTCATATTATGGAAGCAAAAGACGGTGATGAACTTACTGCTCTTGAAAGGGCCTTTTATACAGGCTATGATGAAAATGCTCTCTTTCTCGCTAATAATAATGCGTCAATTGCTAATCTTGAGTGGAAGGCATTAACGTACTGGCATGGAATAAGCAGCAGCAATTTTGGTGAGGTAACTGTGGAACTTGATCCCAACGCAATGCGGAAGCAGAGTTAGTTTATACCCTGATTTGGATAGAGATAGTATGGTTTTGTACCGGGTATGTATAATTTAAAAAATTGTCTTGCATGATGTCAAAAAACGCCGTAAAATGACAACTATGTATACAAAATATATAAAAAGACAATTAACTATTGGTAATAATTCGTTTTTCTTGTTCGGTTTGAGAGGTTCCGGCAAAAGTACCTGGGTAAGGCATGAATTTCCGGAAGCTCATAAGATTGATCTTCTTGATGAAGGAGTTTACCAGTCTTATTTAAGGAATGTTTCAGTCTTTGGCAATCAGCTTAATGCATTGCCTGAAAATTCAACAGTGTTTATTGACGAGATACAAAGGCTTCCGGATTTACTGAACGAAGTACATCGTTTTATAGAAGATAAAAACTTCAGATTTATTCTTACAGGCTCCAGTGCCAGAAAACTGAAAAGGTCAGGAGTAAATTTACTGGCCGGAAGGGCAATAAAAAAAATCCTTTATCCTTTTACACCCGGCGAGTTAGGAGATAAATTTCATTTGGACGAAGTACTCAAATTCGGGAGTATACCTCTGGTGTGGAATGTTGCGGACAAACAGGAAACCCTGGAATCCTATGTTCAAATGTATTTAAAGGAAGAAATACAGGCTGAGGCTATAGTGCGCAACTTGTCTGGTTTTGCCAGGTTTTTACCTGTAGCAGGACTGTTTCACGGTCAGACTTTAAATGTGTCATCACTTGCGCGTGACGCAGGAGTGGCAAGGACTACGATTGAAGGCTACGTGGAGATCCTTGAAGATACCTTACTTGCTTTTAGATTACCTGCTTACAGCGGAAAACTAAGGGTGAGGGAAAAAAGATCTCCTAAACTATACTGGATGGACCCCGGACTGGCAAGGGCCGCAAAAATGGGTTTTAATAACAATTCAGGCGGGGAGTTCGGTCATCTTTTTGAAGGATGGCTTGCCGTGTTTTTAAAATCCGGTCAGGAATACTTTAAAATGTTCGACGATATTTTTTACTGGTCTCCTGCAGAAGCGAAAAAAACAGAAGTGGATTTTCTTTTAAAAAGGGGCAATGACTTTATAGCGATAGAAGTTAAGTATACCGCGAATATTAATCCTGAACACCTGAAAGGACTAAAAGCGATAAACAGCCTCAAGGGATTACAAAGAAGGATTCTTGTTTGTCTCGTTGATCAGAAACAGACAACGAACGACAATATTGAGATACTGCCAATTAATGATTTCATAAATATAATTAATGAAAAAAAACTGTGGAAATAGTAGCTATCTTTTGCTTCCGTATTCGGTTGAATCCGGTTTTTTCCATCAGGAGGAAAATACAGGTGTTAAACGATCTTGACATAGATAGAGATATCGTTTAACATAATTCCATGTGCGCCGTAAAAGTATCATCCAAATACCAGGTAGTGTTGCCTGAGCCGGTACGGACGGTTTTAGGAATAAAACCCGGTGAAAAGGTGGAAGTAATAACCAAGGGCAGGATTGCCTATATAGTTCCTGTTCCGGGTCTGAAAGAGCTTCAGGATCAATTGGAAGGCCGTCTGGACAATAAAAAATTACGCGAGAAAAAAGATCGTAAATGACTGTTTCATGCAAGGTAATTGATTCCTCGGTTTGGATAGAAATATTATCAAAGGGGGTTTTGCATAATAAATGCGTAACTGAAATAGAAAACGCGGAAAAAATAATAGTTCCGGCGTTGGTCGTTTTCGAAGTTTACAAAAAAATATGCATGGCAACTTCCGATGACATCGCGTTGTCGACTGTGACAATGCTGTCTCAGTATTATATTGAAGATTTAACAAGGGACATCGCGTTAATTGCGGGAGACATTTCCATTGAGCATAAACTCGCGGCTGCGGACAGCATAGTACTCGCGCACGCCCGGCACAATAACGCAACACTAATCACCCTGGACAACGATTTTTCGGGAATTCCCTCGGCCAAAATCATCAGGTCGTGATATTTTGTCGCGAAAATAAAATCAATAATATCAATAAGTTGAATAGAAAAGTTAACTAAAAAGTTTAAAAAATACGCTTATAACTACTTGATTTTACTTATTCATGCGACTAATACAGCTATGTCCTGTAAATTTAAAATGCCTACAGTAATTGATGATACAAGGATTGGTGTTTATACGAAGTTGCTTTCCCTTGCTAAGGCACAAAATAACAGAAGTGAGGAAATTGAACTTGACTGGCCAGGGACAGGCTGGGTCAAGACTTATTTTTTGATTGCAAGTTAATAATGAGTGAATTAGTACAAAACAGTATTACCCATTCGGGTGCTGAAAGGTATTATGTGTACGCCGGATTTGAGGGAAGGGAATTTCATATTGGTGTACTGGAATGGTGGTTTCCGTTCCGGCAAAGCTGGAACAGAAATATCTTAAATCAAGCGACTCCGGGTATATTGAACTTGCACTTGAGGAAGGCATAACAACGAGAAGAAACAGGACAGGCGGTTTTGGTTTGTATTATACCTTTGATTTACTTAAACGTAACAGCGGGACTATGGTTATTGCGAGCCGCAGGTCCGCAATGCGGGGATATTTTAAATCACGGAAATTTAAATTTCATATCCTTAAGGAACCATTATTCGGTACATGGTGTTTTAACAGGTTTAAATTACAGGGGGACTGATGAGTATTAAAACAATATCAATAGCCGAAGATTTTAAGAATGATTATGTAACAAGGGATGCCGGAGAAAAACTCAGAAATATGATTATAGCTGGTGAAAAAGACTATGAAAAAATTGAAATTGATTTCGGGGATCTCATTATAGCCAGTGTGTCATTTTTTGACGAGGCATTCGCGAAATTGATAGAGCACGGATGGAGCATAAACAAAATCAATTCCAGAATTATTTTAAAAAACATTTCCCCCAGGGACGTGGAAGTCCACAACAAAATGCTTGAAGTAAGGCGCAGGATGTAAGGTTTCAACATGGCTGAACTTCACAATAGATTAATACGCCGGGCTGTTTGGATATAGCCCGGCCGTACCGGTTGTTTTTCTGAAGTTTACCCGGTTTTTGATTCCTTTCCCTGTATTTGATAAACCCGCCTGCTTCAAGGCTGTTCTCAAATACGTAATAAAAGGTATTAAAATAATGCCTGCCCCATTGGACTATTTTGGAATAAGGGCGTGTATCCCAGAATTTTTTTACAAGTTCATTTATCCTGGCGTTTCCTTTTTTAGCCCCTAAAGCGATCCTGGCTATAGTGCCTGTAAGTCCCCTTATAAATTTTCCGTAAGAATCTCTGTATTGCAGCTTCATTAATAGATGTATGTGGTTGGAATTTATAGAAAAGTTGTAAAGTTTAATATTGAATAACTCAGCTTGCCTGTTGATGGTGTTTCTTATCTTTTCAAGCGTGCCCTTGCTTAAAAAATTTCTGCTGCCTTTTGCCATTGAAGACCTTAGGGT
>JAFGOL010000297.1 GCA_016926495.1 Oligoflexia bacterium | reverse complement strand
TTTTTTAGTATGTACTTACCCTTTTAAGCCTTGAAACTCAATACCAGAAAGGATTACGGGATTTCCACTCAAATTATCTTGTAAACTTCAGTTTAAAGGATCGCTCGACTGAAGGCGGTTTTTACAGCCTCGACCCCACGAAAGAACAGATGAACTCGTTCCTGGCTGTTCAGAAAGAACAAGATGGTGAAATAACAGTTTACTAAGCAAGTAAATCACTGAATCCCGGTATGACCAAACCCGCCTTCGCCCCTGATGGTTTCCTCAAGGGCTTCCGCCTCGAATAATTCGGCGCGGGTTACCTCGCACAGTATTGCCTGGGCTATCCTGTCTCCCCGGGATATTGTAAAATCCTGTTCTGAAAAGTTAATGAGTATAATACAGACTTCGCCCCTGTAATCACTGTCAATGGTGCCCGGCGAATTTACAAGGCCGATACCGTTTTTTAACGCGAGTCCCGAGCGGGGCCTAATCTGCAGTTCGTATCCCGTAGGTATTTCAAATATTAAACCTGTGGGTATTAGTTTTATTTCACGGGGCTTTAAAACAATATTTTCTTCGGTATTCGCGGTTAAATCAAATCCCGAAGCTCCGACGGTCTTATATACGGGCAGGGGAAGCACGTTGTTTTCAGTTCTTTTTATTCTGACCGGGATCCTTTTCATACTCTTAAAACCTCTGATATTTTTTCATGGTCCTTTTTTGATATCTGGCCGAGTATAACACAGTTTGCTTTTTTAATATTAATGGTATTTGCCGTAAAATCACGCATGTCCTTCATGCTTATGGAATCAAAATCCCTGTAATATTCGGATAACTCAATATTTCTGCCAAGATAGAAATGTTCCTTGGCTATTGTGTGCATACGGCTTTCCAGGTTATCGGCTTCTATTTTCATGGAACCTTTAACCTGTTCCCTGTACTCCCCTAATTTATCCGTGCCGATAAAATTCCCGCATAAATTCTCAAGTTCATGCACCACGTTTTCCGCTGCCGTGGCTATGTCTTTTTTTTCGCAGGAAAAATAAATAATGAGAATTGACACGCCTTTATAGAAGGCTATATCCGAAAATATATTGTACGCAAGCCCCCTGTTTTCCCTTATTTCCTGGAACAGTATGGAATTCATTCCTTCGCCGAGCATCGAATTCAGCAGTATTTCCATATGTTTTCTGGGGTCATTGAAAGGTACCGAGGCAAAGGCAAGACCGCAATGCACAAGCTCCAGTTTTTTAGGCAGTACATTAAATGAGTTGCCTGTTACGGGATTGTCGCCTGACGGTTTACTTTTTGCGTTGTTCCCGGATCCCTTAACAAATTCCGCAACGCACGCGATAATTTCGTCATGGACTATGTTACCTGACGCAATGAAAACCATGTTACCCGGCTTGTAATGTTCCCTGTAGAATTCGTGCAGTTTATTTACCGAACACGATTCTATGGAATTTTTGTTTCCGAGTATGGGCAGACCCAGCCCGGAACTCCCGAATGTGTATTCATACACCTTGTCCAGCAGTAATTCTTCAGGATCGTCGTCAATTGACAGGAGTTCGTTAATGATAACGGATTTTTCAAGCTCAAGGTTTTCTTCCCGGATTGAACTGTTAAGATATATGTCACAAAGAATTTCCAAAGCTTTCCTGTAATCACGGCTTAAGACGGAAACGCTGAAACAGGTGTGTTCTCTTGTGGTAAAGGCGTTTATTTCTCCGCCGAGTTTTTCGATTTCCGAAATTATCTGTTTGCCCGTACGATTAACAGTACCTTTAAACAGCATGTGCTCTACAAGGTGCGAGTATCCTTCCTGCCCCTTTTTTTCCCACCTGCTTCCGCTTTCAACCCACAGGCTTATAACAACCGAATTATAATAATGAAGGGATTCCGAGATTACGGTTATCCCGTTCGGAAGTATACTTTTGTTGTATTGTTTCATTCCGTGTGTCAGTTGCTGTCTACAGCCTTAATACTCAGCTTAACACGTCCCTGCCTGTCGGAGCCGAGGAACATTACCCTGCATGCGTCGCCCTCTTTAAGATAGTCCGTAACCTTGTTAACACGTTCTTTTGCGATCTCGCTTATGTGGACAAGGCCTTCCTTGCCCGGCAGGTATTCAACAAAAGCCCCGAAGTCCATTATCTTTTTTACGGTCGCGTCAAATACCGTACCCACGTCAGGTTCGCTTACTATCCCCTTTACTATGCTCTTGGCAAGCGCGATGCTGTTCTCGTCAATTGATACTATATGTATTTCCCCGGAATCGTTTATGTCCATCTTTACCCCGGTTTTCTCTATAATACTTTTAATGACCTTGCCTCCCGGGCCTATGACGTCTTTGATATATTCAGTGCTGATTGTCATGGTCTCTATTCTCGGCGCAAACGGCGACATGTTGTTCCTGGGTTGTGAAAGTTCCTTTTCCATCTCGTTTATAATATGAAGCCTTCCTTCCTTTGCCTGGGTCAGCGCTTTTTCAAGTATTTCCCTGTTAACACCGTCAATCTTTATGTCCATTTGTATCGCCGTAACACCGTTTTTTGTACCCGTAACCTTGAAATCCATATCTCCGAGATGATCTTCGTCCCCCAGTATGTCCGTAAGGATAAAAAAGTTGTTGTCCTCGCTTATCAGCCCCATTGCAACACCGGCAACGGTTTCTTTAATCGGCACGCCGGCGTCCATGAGCGCAAGGCATGCGGAACAAACCGTTCCCATTGAGGATGAACCGTTGGACTCAAGAACTTCAGAGACTATTCTTATTGTATAAGGAAAGGATTGTGTATCCGGAAGTATGGGAAAAATACCTCTTTTGGCAAGGTTGCCGTGCCCTATCTCTCTCCTGCCGGGTCCCCTGTTCGGACCTACTTCGCCAACGCTGTACTGTGGAAAATTGTAATGAAGCATAAACTTGTCCTTTCTGAGTCCTTCAAGGCTGTCTATAAATTGTTCGTCTTCTCCGGAGCCAAGGGTTATGCTGGCCATTACCTGGGTTTCTCCCCTGGTAAATACGGATGAACCGTGGGCGCGCGGCAGTATACCGGCGTCACAGTTAATGGGACGGACCTCGTTAAATTTTCTGCCGTCAATCCTTGCGTTGTTTTTGGTAACAAGGCCCCTGGCAAATTCGTACTTGGTATCTTCCAATACTGCCATAGCTTCTTTTTTAATGGCAGCGGCATCAAGATCTTCGCGGGCGGCAACAAATTCCCCGACTGCCCGCTCTATGTCCGGTTTGATCGCGTCAATTGCCTTATACCTCTCCAGCTTCTCCCTGATTCCGAACGCGGCCGGAAATTTTTCCAGGCATATTTTTGTAATTAAACCGGAAAGATCTTTGTTTCTTTCCGTAACCTGAAAGGTCCTCTTGGACTTTCCGGCAAGTTTTGCAAGTTCCTTTTGCGCCTGTATACACGGTTGTACGGCGTTGAATCCGAACATAATGGCTTCCAGTACCTCGTCCTCGGGTATAATATCGGCGGCTCCCTCAACCATTACCACTGCTTTTTCGCTGGATGCTACAAGTATCTCCAGATCACTCTTCGCCAGTTCTTCGGCTGACGGCGCAGCGATTAGTTTTCCGTCCACCCTGGCAACCTTGCATGAAGCCACGGGGCCGTTAAACGGGACGTCCGAAACCATCAGGGCAGCCGATGCTCCTATAATACCTATCTGATCCGTTGCGCAGTCCGGATCATATGAAAGAACAGTGGCCGAAACCTGGGTTTCGCACCTGTAGTTTTCCGGGAACAGAGGCCTGATGGGCCTGTCGATCAGCCTTGATGTCAGAGTTGCGGCATCACTTGGCCTTGCTTCCCTCTTCAGATACCCTCCGGGGATCTTTCCGGACGCGTAGTATTTCTCGATATAATCCACGGTCAGCGGAAAAAAATCCGCTCCCTCCCTGGCTTCCTTTGCGCTTACCGCGGTAACCAGTATGCGGCTGTCGCCAAAGCTCAGAAAAACAGCTCCGTCCGCCTGCTTGGCGTATTTTCCTGTTTCCATTATAAGTGTTTTGTTTCCGATTTTTGTTTCAATTTTGTAATAAGACATAAACTACTCCCTTTTTTGATATGAAAAATCCGTTTTGACAACCAGCGATGTAATTGAGGGTTTTTATTTTCTTAAACCCAATTCTTTGATTAGCTTTGCATAACGATCATAATCGGTTTTTCTAAGATAATT
>JAFGOL010000296.1 GCA_016926495.1 Oligoflexia bacterium | reverse complement strand
TTTTTTATAAAAAAAACGGGGGATAAATTAAATGGAATTAGAAAGAAACCAAAGAGATGAAGGCAAGACTTATCCGAGTACCGGCATACGCAATCTTATCGTTAGCGATAGTACTGAAATGAAAAGCATTATGGATATTGTTGAAAGGATTTCAAAAAGCAATATCAATATAATAATTTCAGGAGAAAGCGGGACCGGCAAAGAACTGATAGCGAGGGAAATTCACCAGAAAAGCAACAGAGCGAAAAGTCCCTTTGTTGTTATAAACTGTGCTTCACTTACCGAGGATCTTTTCGACAGCGATATGTTCGGGCACGTCAAAGGCAGTTTCACAGGTGCTATCAGTGAAAAAACCGGTTACGTTGAGCGCGCAAACAAGGGAACCATTTACCTTGATGAAATAACAGCCCTGTCGCCAAACATGCAGGCCAAGCTGTTAAGATTCGCGCAAAACGGAGAATATAACCGGGTGGGCGACTCTTCGGTACAGAGATCCGACGTCAGGATCATTTCCTCAACAAATAAAAAGCTGGAAAATGAAATAAAAAACAACACGATCAGGGAAGATTTGTTTTACAGACTTAATACCATTGTGTTGAGAATTCCCCCCTTAAGGAAAAGAAAAGAAGACATACCGGCGCTGATCAGACATTTCATGTCACCGCTTGATGGCATTACCCCTGAAGCCATGGACGTACTCTCCCAGTATCCGTGGCCCGGCAACGTAAGGGAACTGGTAAATATTATCGAAAGGATAAAAATACTACTTCCGTATGAAACCGCAGGCAGAAGAAACATGATAACCATGGATGACATACCCCTGGAAATAAAGGAAGCCGCAAGGCGCGTCAGCACCCAGGATAATTTTCCCAAAAAACTCGCGGATATTGAAAGAGAACATATACTTGGCTCGCTTCAGTATTTTAACAGCAATAAAAGTAAAACAGCATCAGCTCTCGGTATTACCTTAAAAACACTGTACAACAAGCTGAACAGATACGAACTTGAGGGCTGGATTTAATTAATCACTTTTAACAAAGCGTCAAAACAATAACTAAAAGGAGTTCTTCTGTTTAAGTAGGACTCCTTTTTTGTTTCTTTAATTGCTATTATAATAATGATGGGATTAATAACACCAATCATTATATTAATAATGCTTTTATCATTTGGAAGCGAGATATATTCAAAAACGGAAAAACCGGATGAAGAGGAAATAATAGCATCAGGCTCCGAAGAAGGCTCAACAAACTCAGACAACGGCAACACCGCCACACAGCAAAGCGGAAGGGAGGAAAGAACCTCAGGAGCGGTTTCAAATATTACAATCATCCCTCTTGTGGGGGGCAGCTCTGAAAAAGGTTTTTCATTCGGCGCCGCAATTTATGCGCTGGGCCTCTTAAGCTCCAGGGATATTTTCATGGTTTCAGGCGCCGTATCAACCACGGGAGACAGTTATTTTCACGTCAGTACATGGAACAACAAATTTTTCAACAGGCTCTTTTCGTACAAACTGGGTGCCGGATACCGTTACAGCGGCATAACAAGATACTACGGTACCAATCCATACAATATAACCGAAGAATCAAACCTGACCTTTAAAAAACTCGATTCGGACCTTCTGTTCGGCATAAACTTAACACCCAGAATAAATACGGGTTTCGGACTGATCATAGAAAAGATCAACACCTCCGGAGGAAGAACCCTTGACGGCGTAAATGAGACATTTGCCTCATTTCCGGACGAATCCGAAAACTACAGGTCAAGTTTCAGCCTTGCAAGAAGAGTCTATATAAAATACGATTCACGAAACAGCGCGGAATTCCCGACAAGAGGCACCAAGCTTGAACTTGATCTGGACCGTTCCGACGGCACATTGGGAAGCGAACTGATATTCACCAGGATCACAAGCGAATGCGTGTTTTTCCTTCCGCTGTACAGGGGGCTGACGCTTGGAAACAGGGCTGTTCTTACAAACATCATCGGTAACGATCTTCCATATTACAGCCTTGCCGGCATCGGAGGCGCATACCTGCTGAGGAGTTTCGGGCCTTACAGGTTCATGGCAAGGCATTCGGCGGTATTGGGCTCCGAGCTGAGGTTCCAGTTCCTTAAACCCAAAAAAAAGCGCTGGTACAACTATTTTGAAGCCGCGCTTTTCGCTGATACAGGCAACGTCTCGGACGAAATCAAAACATTCACGATAAAAAATCAGCAATACAGTATCGGAGCGGGACTAAGGGTAAGCATCAGTCCGGGCGCAATACTCCGATTTGATTACGCCACTAACGGGACCGAACATTATTTCTACCTGCAGCAGGGATATCCTTTCTAATCGATCAGCATACCGGAGTGAACAACTACCGAACCAGACACCGGAACTTTATCAATAGCCGGCGAAGCTTCCAAATCTTCCCTGTAAAAAAACACGTCGTAAGAAATAGTTTCGGACGGCATTAACGAATTTGCCCTGTTTAGTTTCCGCCTCGGCATTTCATCCAGAGATATCAGTTTATTGGTTCCGGGCACCATTCTTTCCGGCCTGACCGGAACAAGCTTTGACGCGATAATAACAGATTCCCTGTTGTATAAATTAGCCTTAAGCACAAGGGCCTTAACCCTCTGGTAACTTGAGCGATTGGTAATCTCCATCTCTATTTTGTATACGTCCATGCCCCTTTCGACGGCCTGTCCGAAACTTTTTTGATCTAATTCCACGCTGCTTTGAACGAAAAACTTTTTTTCCTGTTTCAGACAGGAAGCAAGACACAAAACAAAAATAACCGCCAGATACTTTTTCATTTACCGTTATCAGAACGCGACGCATGAACAATAAGCTTGTTCGAGGCCTTTCTCAGTTTCTTGTTTATTTCGTCAATATCCATGATCAGATCGTCCAGGGACTCGTCCTGGATCCTTCCCGCCTTGTGCAGCGAATAAGTAAGCTCACCGAGCCTCTGAAATTTGGATTTTCTTGCCCTCTCCATTATGGATTTTTCCATCATTATTTTTCCGATATCGGAAGATTTTCTCATTATCTCAATCGCGGAATTTAAAAAACCTTTAGCAGTAGCCATAAAATACCTCCTACAGCCTTACAAGATGATCCAGCACCGTAAACAAATTTTCCCTGTTGGTAATCACCATAATACCCCCGCTTTGCTTCCTTATATCGTCTACAGGGGTACTTTGTCCATCCTGATCTGTTATCATTATTATTGTATCAAACGGCAGGGGGTTTTTAAATAACTTAATAGCCTCGTTATACCCTTCCGTCATATTTGTGCCGCCCTCCCCCCTGCAGGCATGGGAGTCAAGACTGGAATATATCTTTTTGGAGCCGGTTTTATACGGGGTGAACGGTACCAGATGCCTTGTCTTTTCATGGAAAAACAGCAGGCCGTAATCCACATTCTCGCTGTTTTTAACGATAACCTGCTTTAAAGCGACCCTTCGCGCACAGGTATGATCCCCGGTGGGAGGATCAAAACCGTTCATACTGTTTGAGACATCGATTACAAACAATAGCCTGCGCTGGAGTCTCTCAGCCTTCAAAGGTTCCGCCGTTCCCCACGCGCCGCCCCAGTTTCTGCCCCAAAGGGACTTGGCTTCAGGATGCCCCTTAAGATGCACACCGTATTCTTCGTTATTAAAATAACCGGCGTAATATCCGCTCGTAATTCTGACACATTTTGTGTGATCCCTTCCCTTATCGGAATTGTAGGGTGTATCGCCGGTAAGCCAGGATTCGGGCGTTTCCTTAAAAATAGCGCGTGAAGCGTCTTTTGTTGTTTTACCTTTAAGGACCGGGCTGAATTTGGGGCCGTCAACCGGTGTAAGATAAACTACGTGAAGGTGGAGCTTTTCATCAAGATAAGGAGTAAGGCTGTCGCTTTCTTTTTTTGTTTTTTTCGGGTCCCCGGGTTCAGGCTGACCTGTCTTTTGGCTGTTCTCCTTTTCAAATACGTCCTCAAAATCGGAAATTTTCGGTGCTTTTATCTTTAGCGTCGGAGGCAATTCGGTTACAGGATTTATAACAGGGGTTAATTTTTCAAGCTCCTGCAATTTCTCCTTTGGCTGACCTGCGCCCCTGTTCAGGGTACTTTCCGTTTTTTGCTGCAATTCTTTTAGTTTTTTCAGTTCACCATCAAGGACAGTCTGTTTTTTTTTGTTAAGATCATTAAGATAA
>JAFGOL010000295.1 GCA_016926495.1 Oligoflexia bacterium | reverse complement strand
GCCTCTTCTGGGTGATAAATCTCTACTGGTACAGACAATCGAAAGGGTTAAACCTGTTTTCAGAAATTCCTCTATACATGTTGTTGTCGGCAGGCCTATAAGCGACAAAGTAAGCAGTGCGACAGCTTCTTTTAAGGGAATTAACATAATAGTGGAGCCCGCGGGAAGGAATACGGCGCCCTGCATAGGATACATGGCCCACAGGATCGCGAGTTATCACGGTGAGCGAGATGTTATGGTCGTGTTGCCATCAGACCATCACATAGCCGATAACAGGGCTTTCCTGGATGTTTTATCGCTGGGGATCGAAACATCAAAAAAAACCGATTCCGTTATCGCCCTCGGCATAAAGCCCTCGTTTCCCCATACAGGTTACGGTTATATACAGAAGGGGGAAGAGCTTTTTAAGGCTGGCAGCGGTCTTGCCGTGAACCGTATTGAATCATTCAGGGAAAAACCTGATATTGAAACCGCAAGGAATTTTATTTCCGACGGCAATTACCTGTGGAATGCAGGCATATACATTATGAAGGTCTCGGTCATTATTGAAGCAATAAAAAAACATATGCCCGAACTGCACGGCCTTTTGCTTGAAATTTCCGCAGCTTTCGGCAAAAAAAACGAAGATGTTGTTTTTAAGAAAATATTTCCCAGACTTCCTTCGGAATCTATAGATTTCGGCGTTATTGAAAAACTTGATAACTCACTGACCATACCGTCGGAATTCGGATGGAATGACCTGGGAAGCTGGACCAGTCTTGAGGATGTGCATGAAAAACGTCCTTACGGGATTTCCAATACTGAAAATATAGCGGATATTGATTCTCAGGGCTTGATCATTAATTCAGGAAATAAGGATAAACTGCTAGCCGTACTGAATGTTAAGGACCTGATCATTATTGATACGGATGATGTGTTGCTTGTGGCCTCAAAAGACGACGCTCAAAGGGTTAAGGATATTGTAAACAGGCTTAAGGGAACCGGCTTTGAAAAATATTTATAAAATAGCGATTCACGGCGTTCTTATTTTAGCAGCCGTTATCTTAATCTCGTACACCGGTCTTGATATCCGGTTTTCGTCGTTATTTTATGACAAGGCATTTGATCCTCCGTGGCCTTTTTTTGACGCGAGGGTGTTTCATGTTATTTATCACTATGGGACGTATATCCCTGTTGCCCTGGGAGTTTCAAGCGCTGTTTGTTTAATCTTGGGATTTTTTGTAAGCTCTTTAAAAAAGTACAGAAGAAGATTTATTTTTGCGGTTTTGCTTTTTGTAATTGCCCCGGGTTTTATTGTACAGACCCTGAAGGGCAACTGGGGAAGGCCCAGGCCGGGCGAAATCCTTGAATTCGGCGGTAAATACCAGTACAGAACACCGTTTGAACCGGAGTTTGGCGCGTTCAAGCATAAAAAGAATGACCGCAGATCTTTCCCCAGCGGGCATTCCGCGACAGGTTTTTATATGCTTGTGATATTTTTTATATACAGAAGACACGGTACTTTCTGGCTGGGCGTGTTTTATGGAATAATGATGGGTTTAACCCGTATAGTACAGGGAGCGCATTTTTTATCGGATATTGTGACTTCTTTTTTTGTGGTATATATATGCGGAGCCATACTTTCATTACTGATTTTAAGGAGCGAAAATGAAAAAAAGAGTCTTGATAATGGGAGCAGCGGGCAGGGATTTTCATAATTTCAATGTATGTTACAGGGACAATCCGGCATATGAAGTCGTCGCGTTTACCGCAACCCAGATTCCGGACATAGACGGCAGGAAGTACCCTGCCGGACTTTGCGGACAGGGATATCCCGACGGCATACCCATATACTCGGAAAGCGAACTGCCTGAACTTATAATCCGCTACGAAGTGGATGATGTTGTTTTTTCATACAGCGATGTTCCTCATGAATATGTAATGAGCAAGGCGTCATGGGTATTGTCCTGCGGTGCAAATTTTATTTTGCTAGGCCCTGACAAGACCATGCTTAAAAGTTCAAAGCCCGTTATTTCAGTGTGTGCAGTGCGAACAGGTTGCGGAAAAAGCCAGACAACCCGGAAGGTATGCGGGCTTTTAAAAAATTCGGGGAAAAAGGTCGTGGCCGTGCGCCATCCCATGCCCTATGGTGATCTTACAAAACAAAGGGTACAGCGTTTTGCAACGATTGAGGATCTGAAAACAAACAAGTGCACCATTGAGGAAATGGAAGAATACGAGCCGCACATAAACAGCGGTATTATAGTTTATGCAGGCGTTGATTACGAGGCCATACTCAGGCAGGCCGAAAGCGAAGCTGATATTATCGTGTGGGACGGCGGCAATAATGATACGCCTTTCTACTGCTCTGATCTTGAAATAGTGATTACCGATCCCCACAGACCCGAACACGAAATTCTATATCATCCCGGGGAAACAAATTTCAGACGCGCTGACGTGATCATAATAAACAAGGTGGATACCGGTGATCTTGAATCTATAGAAATGATCAGGCGGAATGTTTTTGAATTTAATCCTTCGGCAACTGTTATCGAAGCTGCGTCGCCCATTTATATTGATAATCCAGGCATGATAAAGGACAAAACTGCACTTGTTATTGAAGACGGCCCCACTCTTACCCACGGCGAGATGCGTTACGGTGCGGGATACGTTGCCGCGCAGAAGTTCGGCGCTGCGGATATTGTTGATCCGAGGCCGTTTGCAGTAGGGGAGATTGAAAAAACATTCGAAAATTACGAAGGCATTGGCAATATACTTCCGGCGATGGGTTATGGCCCAAAGCAGATAAGCGACCTTGAAAAAACCATAAGCAGGGTAGATGCCGAAGTGGTGGTAATAGCAACACCGATAAACCTTACAAGGCTTATAAAGATAAACAAGCCATATGTTCGCGTGGAATATGAATTACAGGAAATCGGCAGGCCGACCCTTGAAACCGTCTTAAGGGACAGGGGTTTTATATAAGATAAATATCCTGCCGAAAATCAATTATTAAATGCTTTTTTACTCAGGCTGGTTTTGTGTTCTGCATGTTCTGAAAGTGTTAGAAGAGCAATGCAAATCCCCTTTTCCCGCGTGAAAAAGTTCATCATCGATAAAATGCAGACTGATGCCTAATTTTTCAACAATAACTTTAATTATATAATTTTTAAATACCTGTATCCGCTGGTCAGGCATAATTATTAATTCGTTCAAATAGATGCTGTTAATTGGACTTGGTAAATGGCTTTCTGAATTTGAGAGGTTGTTATCTCGATAAATTCCCCAATAAAAAACCGGCAGACCAATAAATGCATTATTGCAGCCTGTTAGCTGATAAATTGCGTTTTCCAGTATTTTTTTATTGGCAGCCTGTTTTTTGCCTGCTAACTGATTAATTTTTTTCATGCGGGGTGAAAATCTTACTTTCAGCAGTTGAGGGTATTCCGGCTGGTAGTCGTTAAAAAGTTCATTTAAAACGGTTGAATTCCCGTTGCTCAATTCATCATTGATAAGTGTCAGTGCAAGTTCGGGAT
>JAFGOL010000294.1 GCA_016926495.1 Oligoflexia bacterium | reverse complement strand
TTTGTTGAAGTTGCCTGAGCATTAAGATTTGCGGTAAAAAGCAGAAAAAGTATCGGTACTATACTTTTCATTAACCAGCCTCCGTGCAGTCTTAACCTTGTTTTCGGTAAAATACGCTAATGGCATTAGCTTTTTTTTAAATATCTTATATCCGGTTGATTTATATAGTAAAATTAACAGTGCTAAATTCTGAAAAAGATGCCGGCCTGCAGCCCCAGGTAGTTTAAGTCGTCCGTTTCCGTAAAAATTCTCCTGTATTGCACCTCTATGGTCAGTCCCGTTTTGTCCGCGACCGGAAGATGGAACCCGGCAGATGCCACAGCCTCAAATTTATTTTCAATATACTTTTCGTTATTGATGGTCAGTATTGCTGCCGCAATACCGCAGCCGCCCCTTATAATTACAAACCGGAATGGAAGCAGGACCAGTTTGCCGCCGTAGTGCGCCGTATAGGCGTCCGAGCTTCCTATTAATGAATCAAGTTCCATAAAGGGACTTTGGTGTTTCAGGGCGTCAAAATAGACTTCTATAAAAGCTTCTTCCGCGATCCCCAGTCCCAGGGACAGTCCGCCGCCGAATGCGTTCCACGACGTGGATGTTTGCTGCGCCCTTTCATAATTACCGTGAAAACTTAAGGAAATTTCGCAAAAGACAGGTGCCGAGGTGATAACAAAAATCAAGACAATGAACCGTCTCATCTTCCCCCCTTGACTCCCATTAATATATTATTATACGAAGATACAAATTGCAAAAATTATATTAACGTATTATTTCAGTAAGCATGAAGACACGGGTGATAAAAGTCGGAAATCTCAGTATAGGCGGCGGTAATCCTGTCAGGGTGCAGTCAATGACAAACACCATAACCTCTGATTTTTCCTCTACAATTTCGCAGGTTGAAAAGCTTCGGGCCGCAGGCTGTGAGATTGTAAGGATCAGCGTTCCTGACGAAGAAGGCCTTGGATCTTTTGCGAAAATCAGGGACAGGCTGCCTGAACTTCCGCTCATCGCGGACATTCATTTCAGTGCTGACCTTGCCTGTAAAAGTATAGAAAAAGGCGCGGATTGCGTAAGAATAAACCCCGGTAATCTTGGGGGTATTGAAAAATTCTCAAGGGTAATAGACGCTGTAAAACAACATTCAAAAGCCCTGAGGATAGGAGTAAACGCGGGTTCGCTTGAAAAGGACCTGTTAAAAAAATATAAACATCCCACAGCCGTAGCATTGTGCGAGTCTGCGATAAACTGGGTTAATTTTGCGCATAAGCATGATTTCAGTAATTTCAAGGTATCAATAAAATCTTCGGACCCTGTTCTGAATGCCGAAGCCAATCTGATGTTCGCGTCAAAATGCGATATGCCTCTCCACATAGGCGTGACCGAGGCCGGTCCCCTTATACCCGGGCTTATTCGCTCGACCCTGGGACTCTCGGAGCTCTTAAAAAAAGGCATAGGCGATACAATAAGAATATCCCTGTCCGCCGATCCTGTTACTGAAGTTGTTGCCGGATGGGAACTTTTAAAGTCGCTGGGGCTGAGATCCGGCGTGGAAATAATATCATGCCCCACCTGCTCAAGGACCTGTATAGACGTGGTCGGTATTGCCGAAAAGCTTCAGTATGAATTCGGATACTGTGAAAAACACCTCAAGGTCGCTGTGATGGGCTGTGTAGTTAACGGCCCGGGGGAGGCTAAAGAGGCTGACATAGGAATTGCTGGCGGAAAGGATTCTGCTGTGATATTCCGTAAGGGAAATATCGTTGAAAAGGTATCCGCGCGTGACGCGTATTCAAAAATTACCGAGTACATAAAAGAGGATTTGGGTCAGGAGGATTGATGGCTGAAAGGATAACAACAAGGGACAAGGATTTCGCGCAATGGTTTGTGGATGTTATTATACAGGCAAAGCTCGCGGATTACTCTCCTGTAAAGGGCTGCATGGTCATAAGGCCCAACGGCTATTCAATATGGGAAAAGATAAGAGAAAGCCTTGACGGCATGTTTAAGGAAACAGGGCACGTTAACGCGTATTTCCCGATGTTTATTCCTGAAAGCTTTCTTAAAAAAGAGGCTGAACACGTTGAGGGTTTTGCTCCTGAATGCGCTGTTGTTACGCACGGCGGCGGAAAAAAACTTGAAGAGCCGCTTATTGTCAGACCGACAAGTGAAACAATTATTAATGCAATGTATTCAAAATGGATACAGTCATACAGGGACCTTCCTGTTTTGATCAACCAGTGGGCCAATGTAGTAAGATGGGAAATGAGAACAAGGCTTTTTTTGCGAACAACGGAATTTTTGTGGCAGGAGGGACACACCTGTCATGAAACCGAGGCTGAGGCAAGGGAGGAAACCCTTAAAATGCTCGGTGTCTACAGAAAATTTGCAGAGGAATACATGGCAATACCCGTTATTTACGGAATAAAGACCGAAAGTGAAAAGTTCGCGGGCGCGGTTGAAACATATTCAATAGAAATGCTTATGCAGGACGGCAAAGCGTTGCAGGGAGGCACCAGCCACCTGCTCGGCCAGAATTTCGCCAAACCCTTTAACATAAAATTTCAGGACAGGAACGGAAAGGAACAGTATGTATGGCAGACGTCGTGGGGTGTTTCCACCAGGCTTATAGGTGCCCTCATCATGGTGCACAGTGACGACAAAGGACTTGTAATACCTCCCCGTCTTGCTCCGATACAATGTGTTATCGTTCCGATATTCAAAAAAAATGCCGACCCCGGGAAAATAAAGGACGCCGCGTACAAGCTTAAGGCGGACCTTTTTCAGAGGAGTATTTCGGTAAAGATTGACGATTCCGAGCACCAGAGTCCGGGTTTTAAGTTTCATACTTACGAGATAGAGGGTGTTCCTGTCCGGGTTGAAATCGGCCCGCGCGATCTTGAGTCAGGGACGGTTACAATAGCGCGCAGGGACATGGATTCCAAAGAGTCCGTGCCCATGGATAAAGCCTCTGATTACATTGTTTCGCTTATGGATACCATTCAGAAGGACCTTTTTCAGAAAGCGAAAAAATATCTTGAACAGAATACAAAAACCGTGGACTCCTATGACAGGTTCAAAAAGATTGTAGACGACGGCGGAATGTTCGAGCTCTTCTGGTGCGGCGGCAGCGACTGCGAGGAAAAGATAAAGAACGACACAAAGGCCACTGTCAGGTGTATAAGCACCGAATACAGGGAAGAAAAAGGGAGTTGTATATGTTGTGGAAAACCGGCAAACAGAAGAACACACTTTGCAAAAGCGCACTAGCCATAGACCCGAGGGTAATACTAGCCCTTGATCTTGACGATATTACGGCCGTAAGGGAACTTCTGGACAGGATAGGCTGCAATGTTTCCACGGTTAAGGTGGGAATGAAGCTCTTTACAAAATACGGCCCTGAACTTGTTACCGAGCTTAAAAACAGGGGATACAATGTCTTCCTGGATCTGAAATATCACGATATACCGAATACCGTAAAAACTGCCTGCGCGGAAGCCACGCAGCTTGGCGTATCCATGCTTACCATACACTGTCTGGGCGGAAGGGAAATGTGCCGTGCCGCTGTTGAGGGCGCTGTTACTGCTTCGCAAAAATACGGTGTGCACATACCGGTTATCCTGGGCGTGACGGTACTAACATCGCTGGGCCAGGACGCTGTTGAGGAAATAGGGATAACAAAGCCGATAAAGGAAGAGGCCGTGAGCCTTGCTTCAATGGCAATCAGCGAGGGTGTGCATGGCATCGTGTGCTCTGCCCACGAGGTTGCGGATATTAAGGGGCACATCAAAAACGATTTCATCGCCGTAACGCCGGGCATAAGGCTGCCTGAAGCCGGCAGGGATGATCAGGCAAGGGTTGCATCGCCTTCAAAGGCGGTTAAAAGCGGCGCTGATTATATCGTCGTGGGAAGGCCCGTGTATGCAGCGGATGATCCCGTATCCGCACTGGAGAAAATTTATGTGGATCTACGGGGTTAACCCTGTTCTTTCCGTCATAAGGAAAAGACCGAAGGCTGTAAGGGAAATTGTATTTACAGGCTCTTTAAACCCCTCCGTGGCTAAAGAGGCCGAATCCGTCCGTATACGCATCAGCGAGGGAAAACCCGAAGACATAATGGCCAGAATGGGTTTTAAGACCCGCGTTAACCACCAGAAGATCTTTGCTTCGATAGAGCCCCCCGCCCTGGCGGAACTGGACATTATCACGGGAAAAGACGGGGATAATTTTCTGCTCATGCTGGACGGTGTTACCGACCCTCATAACCTGGGCGCGCTTATCCGCACTGCTTCCGCTTTCGGCGTTGATGCCGTTATTATTCCGAAGGATCGCAATTCAGGGATTGATGCCACGGTTTATAAAACATCAAGCGGAGCAGTGGAGGAAGTTGATATATGCTCTGAGGTCAATCTTGTCAGGGCCGTACAAAATCTCAAAAAGAACGGTTACTGGGTATACGGTATTGAGGCATCTGCTTCAAAGGACATAGGCAAGGCGGACCTTAAAGGGAAAATCTGCTGTGTGCTGGGCGGGGAGGATACCGGAATAAGGCGGCTTTTAGCCGAAAACTGCGATGAAATTTTTTCCATTCCCATGCACAAAAGGGCCCATTCGCTGAATGTATCGGTTGCCGGGGCTATACTTATGTACGAAGCTCAAAGTCAGAGGCTTTAATCCCAGTTTTTCCTTGCTTTTTACTTCAATAGAATATAAATAAATTTTCCTTGAGAGGGCTGGTGTAGCTCAATTGGCAGAGCAGCTGATTTGTAATCAGCAGGTTGCGGGTTCAAGTCCCATCACCAGCTCCATCAGGCCTGAAAGTGGAGAGATACCCAAGCGGCCAAAGGGGGCAGGCTGTAAACCTGTTGGCAATGCCTTCGAAGGTTCAAATCCTTCTCTCTCCACCATTAAAAGCGGGAGTAGCTCAGTTGGCTAGAGCATCAGCCTTCCAAGCTGAGGGTCGCGGGTTCGAACCCCGTCTCCCGCTCCAA
>JAFGOL010000293.1 GCA_016926495.1 Oligoflexia bacterium | reverse complement strand
TTTCCTATTTCCAGGATCTTCTTTTAAATCAAAAGGAGAAATTGCTGGCAAGTTCCCGCCGGGCTTTCCTGGACCTCAAGGAGAGCGAAGATCAGCTTTCTGACGAAGCTGATTTTGCTGTTGCTGAAATTAATCAATACATGACATATAAAAAACATTCAAGAGACAGGTTCCATCTTCTGGAGATTGAAAAAGCCCTAGGCCGTATAGAAATCGGGGAATTCGGATATTGCGAGGAATGCGGAGAATCCATTTCCTATGACAGGTTAAAAGCCAGGCCCTTTTCTTCTTTATGCGTGGATTGCCAGGAAGATATGGAAATGGAGCAAAAAAGACTCGCCTAAGCCGTGTAGTAGTGCATTTTTAAGTTTTTTTTAATATTCTTCAACAAAATCTAAAGGTTTGCCGCCCTTTTCCGAAAAAGTAATAGTGAAAGGAATGCCGAAAAATTCTTTTGGAGTGGGGTATGAGCAATATCAATAATATTTTCAAAGACGGGATCCCTATACCTTCAGAAATGCCGATGCTTCCCGTCAGGGACATTGTTGTATTTCCTTACATGATACTTCCCCTTTTCGTTGGACGGGAAAATTCAATAAGGGCGGTTGAACAGGCGCTCGCGGGCGACAGGATTATTTTTCTTTCATCACAAAAGGAAATCAGCGATGAAAATCCCACGCCGGATCGTATTTATGAAACCGGTACCATCGCGATGATAATGAGGATGCGCAAACTGCCGGACGGCAGGATAAAAATACTGACCCAGGGACTTTCCAAGGGACGGGTTAAAAGTTATCTTGATACTGATCCTTTCTACAGGGTGAACGTTGAAAGAATCTCCGATTTGGAACAGGAACAGGACAGCGAAGTGGAAGCCCTGATGAGAAGCGTAAAGGAGCAGCTTGAAAAGGTTGTATCCATGGGTAAGGTACTTTCCCCGGACATACTGCTGGTTGTTGAAGATATAAAGGAAGCCGGAAAGCTTGCGGACCTTATCACGTCAAACCTGGGACTTAAAGTAGAGGAAGCGCAAAAAGTCCTTGAGACGCTTAATCCCAGGGAAAGGCTCTTTATGGTTAACCAGTATTTGTCGAAGGAAATCGAAGTTTTAATGATACAGGTAAAGATAAAGGGACTCGCCAGGGACGAAATGGCAAGGTCGCAAAAGGAATATTTTTTACGTGAACAGATGAAGGCCATAAAAACAGAGCTTGGAGATCTTGATCAGAAAAACGATGAAATAGAAGATATAAGGAAAAGGATACTCGATGCTGATATGCCTGAAGAGGCCGAAAAGGAAGCGGTTAAACAACTGGGCAGGCTCGAGCGCATGCACCCTGATGCCAGCGAGGCTGCCGTACTCAGGACTTATCTTGACTGGATAGTCGAGCTTCCGTGGTCCAAATCAACAAGAGACATGCTGGACCTTGAAAGGGCCAAAAAGATACTCGACGAAGATCACTATGATCTTGAAGAAGTAAAGGAAAGGATCCTTGAGCATCTTGCCGTGGGCAAGCTTAAGCAAAAGATACGCGGTCCCATACTTTGCTTTGCGGGCCCTCCGGGAGTGGGAAAAACATCGTTGGGAAAATCCATAGCCAAGGCCCTTGGCAGGGAATTTATCAGGATATCCCTCGGCGGAGTAAAGGACGAAGCCGAGATCAGGGGACACAGAAGAACTTACGTGGGTTCCATGCCCGGCAAGATAATACAGGGAATAAAACAGGCTTCCACCAATAACCCTGTTTTTGTTCTTGACGAAATAGACAAGCTTGGCGCCGACTTCAAGGGAGATCCCAGTTCCGCTTTGCTTGAAGTTTTAGATCCTGAGCAGAATTTTTCATTCCGCGATCACTATCTCAATCTTTCGTTTGATCTTTCAAACGTAATGTTTATAGCTACCGCGAATTTTGTTGACTCCATACCTCCGGCGTTAAAGGACAGGATGGAGATAATACAGCTTGCGGGCTATACCGCTGAAGAAAAGATTAAAATAGCCCGGAAATACCTCATACCCAAACAGATAAACGAGAACGGACTTTCGAATAATACCATCAGGATCAAGGAACCGATACTTTTTAAGATGATCAGGGAATACACAAGGGAAGCGGGACTCAGGAATTTTGAAAGGCTGATCGGCAAAATATGCAGAAAAGTCGCAAAAATAGTCGCTGAAGACAAAAGGCCCCCCAAAAGCATTTCGGCTAATCTGATGGTAAAATATCTAGGCCCTTCAAAATATATAGATGAATCGGCTAACAGAAGCGACGAAGTGGGTATATGTACGGGTTTGGCATGGACCGAATTCGGAGGAGAGGTTCTGCAGGTTGAAGTAGCTTCGGCAAAAGGTACCGGGCTTAAACTTACAGGTAATCTCGGGGAAGTAATGAAGGAATCCGCGATGGCTGCCCTTGGTTATGTAAAAACAATGGCAACCTTTTACGGAATTAAAGAAGATTACTTCCAGAACAACGAGATCCATATTCATGTACCTGCGGGAGCGGTGCCAAAGGACGGCCCGTCCGCAGGTATTACGATTGCCACGGCTATCTTGTCTCACCTCACGGCAAGGCCGGTCTCAAAAGATATCGCGATGACTGGCGAAATATCTCTGCTCGGCAAGGTGTTGCCCATAGGCGGACTCAAGGAAAAGTCGCTGGCCGCGATGCGCGCGGGCATAAAGACCGTTATAGCCCCGGCCCTGAACGAAAAGGATCTGGTGAATATTCCCGCTGAATACAGGAACAAGCTTAACTTTGTATTCGTGGACAGGGTTGAGGACGTTATTGATATAGCGCTGCTGCCCAGGAATACCGAAAATATCGAATATCTTGATGAGGCCAGGAGAAAATCCATCAAGGCAGTTGCGTAAAAGTTGTTCGCTAAGTTTCCGTTTTAGTGGTATACAATAAGGCTGTGGATATCCCCGATTTCAGGTTAAGCTCGGTTTTTATCCTGCTTTTTATTTCTGCGTTTTTTTCAGGCTCGGAGACCTCCATCTTTTCTTTTGGCAGGATCGGCCTTTCCGAATTAAAACACGAAAACAGCAGGTGGGCGTCTTATTTTGAAAAACTTTTGCATAAACCCGGAAGATTGCTGGCTACAATATTACTGGGCAATGAATTTACCAATGTTTTGATCTCGACTGTTATGGCGTCAATAAGTTCGGATTATTTCGGCAGCGATAAATGGCAGACCGCTGTCATAGCCAGCGTGCTTGTCACAACTCCCGTTTTATATCTGTTCGGCGAAGTTACCCCCAAGACCATCGCAATAAAATCACCCCGCCAGTTTTCCTTAATGGTTGTGAGACCGCTTTACATGTTGTACAGGCTGCTGGAACCGTTTCTTAATGCTGCTGCATATTTAGTGAAGCCGCTTGAAAGCCTTCTTAAAATTAACGATACCGGAAAAACCATTAATGAAATGTCCTTTTTGGGCATTGTTGATGAAAGTTCCGAAAAAAAGGAAATTGAAACAAAGGAAAGAGAGATAATTCATAATATTTTTTCTTTCGGAGACAAAATAGTTAATTCAGTAATGGTTCCAAGGGAGAAGGTATTTTACGTAAGG
>JAFGOL010000292.1 GCA_016926495.1 Oligoflexia bacterium | reverse complement strand
CCGTTGTTATACCTTTTTTATCGTGTATCCTTTTTATTTCGTCCGTCATTTCATGTTTTAATTTTGTATCAAGATTACTCAGAGGCTCGTCCAGTAACAGGATATCAGGCTCAACAACAAGTGCCCTTGCAAGGGCTATTCTCTGCTTCTGTCCTCCGCTGAGCTGTCCCGGATAGCGATTTGAGTATGCTTCCATATTCATATTCTTTAATTCCGTAAACACCCTCTCCTGTCTCTCACCCTTTTCAACACCCCTTATCTTCAGCCCGTATTCAACATTTTTATATACCGTAAGATGAGGCCAGAGTGCATAATTCTGAAAGACCATACCCGTATTACGTTTATTGGGTTCCTGACCGGTAATATCAGTATCGTTAAAAAACACCGAACCCGAATCCGGTGTCTCGAATCCTGAAATTATCCTTAGCATCGTAGTTTTACCGCAGCCTGACGGCCCGAGAAAGAAAAAGAAATGACCGTCTTCAATATCAACGGAAACATTCTCAAGTGCCGTAATATCATCGAATTTTTTTGTAATGTTACGCAGGGTTATTTTCATAATTTCAGCCATCCGTTAAGAACTTTATTGCGGAATAACTGATTATCCCATTTTTCCGAGTATTTCATTGCTGTATTTTTATCAACAGGTACTTTACCGCTATGTACTTTTTTATCTATAACAAGTGTGCCAATCATGTCATTTAACAGCTGCCATGTTATTCCCAGTCTCTCTTCGTTATAATTAAAGGTACCTGTTATTTTAAACGGGTTAAGTTTTAATACACTATCATTTTTATGTTTATCATAAAGCATGGGAATTACAGGCATCCTGGCAAGTGTTTTTAATTCCGGCCCCTCCGTGTGACCGGCGGGCAGCATCCACAGGGACTGTCCTTTTTCCGACAAAACATACGAAACAAATTCATGTGCGGTTTCTTTTTTTTTTGTACCTTTTAAAATTGCAATACCGTCAGCATTAATAACAGCGCCGTCCCGGGGAATAATAAAACTTATATTTTTTTCACCCAGTTCGAAAATGCTCAACCATGCAAAAAAATCTATGGTTAATCCGCAGGTAATTTCACCTGAAGCTATCCCCCTTGTGATATCCGAACTTCCATTTGCAAACCTTTTTGTATTTCTTCCTATTCCATAAATGATTTCCCAGCCTTTTTGCCATCCGTATGCCTGAAGTATCATGGAAAACATGGTATGCGAAGTCCCGCTGTTACGTGGATCTACGGCACCGATAAGGCCCCTGTATCCAGGCACGGACAAATCTTTCCATGTTAAAGGCTGAGATAACCTGTTTATTTTAAGAAGGTTCTTATTGCATATTATACCAAACGTGGAAAGAGCCGAGCCAAACCATTTATATTCAGGATCATAAACCAGCACCTCACCGATCTTCTCCGGTATGTGAGAAAGTATTTTTTTGTCAGGTTTATAGCTTTCAAGCAGACCCTTTCTTTTTAGTATATCAAAGGGAACGACACCGCCTCCCCAGAAAATATCAACTCCTATTCCACCGGGGTTTCCCGTAAATTCCGAAAGTATATATTTAAGGTCATTGGATGTTCCGCCAAGATCCAGAAATTCGGTTTCCACGGTATTTCCCGTTTTATTTTTATAATACTCCTTAAATTTCCTGCCAAATTCATTAATAATATCCGACTGGTGCGGTGTTATTATAACAAGCTTTTCTTTTTTTTTTCTATGCCCGTCATTATCGTTTATGTTAAAACACGCCTGGGTGATAAATATAAAAGACAGAAAATATAATTTTTTTAAAATCAGCTTCATAAAACAAACCCATTAATCTTTTTAGCAAGTTCAAGTTCAGGGAGCATACCTGTCACACTGTGGTTTCCGTTTATTACTGTATGAGGAAAACCCTTGACCTCGTATTTTTTCCCAACATCAGGAAATTCCGATATCTCGATCATGTCCGAAGTTATATTCACATTGGCCATTGCAAATTTATGTACGGCACCTACTACGGCGGGGCAATATGGGCAATCAGGAGAAGCTATTACCTCAATATGTAAGGGTGTTCTAATCTTGTTTATTTCAAGTATTGTTTCAAGACTAAGCGGAGAATTATTATTACCCAGAATTATAATATCCTCAAGCAGGGTCTGAAACTCATACCCCGCAGGCACACCGAAAAATCTTATATTTGAATTATTTCCCCTGTGCAGGATAACTGCAGGAACTTTATCAATCTTTAAATCCTTGATCCGCTCCTGATCCTCAACAAGATCGTAAAAGTTTATATCTACATTAGGGCTGAGTACGGCAAGCTCCGAAAGCATTTCCTTTGTAAGAGAACAATACCGACAGTCAGTACCTCTTGTGACACATGTTATCTTTACAGTCTTTTTTACAACAGCAAGTGATTCGGCTATTTCCTTTTTCTGTTGTTCGTTAAATACAGCCATAACATCATTCTCCTTTATTAGAAATAAACTTCAGGTAATTGTCTGCCGATAAGGCAGCCTTTGCACCTTCGCCCGCTGCTATAACCACCTGTTTATAGGTAACATCCGTAACATCCCCTGCGGCAAATAACCCGGGTAAACTTGTCTCGCAATCCCTGTCTGTTATTATTTCCTTATTGTCGTTCAACGCAACCAGTCCTGCCACGGCATCCGAATTGGGAATAAGTCCTATTTCCACAAAAAGCCCGTCAGCATCTATATCATATAGGCCGGATGTTTCTAAATTACGTACTTTTATACCCTTAAAGTCATTATTGCCTGTAATTGATTCTATCCGGTGGTAATCCAGCATTTCTACATTATTATATTTTTTAAGGCTATTTTGCAGGTACGAATCGGCAGTCCAGCCCCTTACGATATTTATAATCACAATATTTTTAGCAATCTTTACAAGATCCGTTGCTACAGTAAATGCGGAATTGTTACCTCCTGCTATGATCACCTTTTTATCTTTATAAAGAGGAGCATCACATATAGCGCAAAAAACCACACCCTTACCAATAAATTTTTCTTCACCTGGAACGTTAAGCCGCCTGTTTCTTTTCCCTGTAGCGTAAATAACAGTCCTGCTTTTAAGAATGCGTTGATTTTCTGTTGAAGTATAAAATATATCATTATTTTTTTCTATTTTTGTCACTGCTTCCCCTGTCAACAGGGGTAAACCGTATTGTCTGGCATGTACATTAAATTCCAGGGTCAGTTCTTTTCCGCCTATGGACTTAAAGCCGGGATAATTTTCCACAACAGGGGTATCATTTATCTGTCCACCTTTAAATTTAGTTACTATAGCCGTATTAAGGCCTTTTCTTGCGGCATATATTGCCGCACTTACAGCAGCCGGTCCCCAGCCTGCAATCACGAGATCATAAAGCACTGCCTCATCAGGAACAAAAAAACCTTGTACCGCATCAATCTCAAAACTGAATATATTATCTCTATTGTCCATATCACTGCTCCACGCCAACTTCTACACTGACAATGTGGTTATTCATTAACATAAGTTCAAGTCAGGGCCTCCGCACAGTATATTGAATTCAAAATGATTAGGGGTGATTATATCCGCAACAGGTACAAGTTTACCCTTGAGAAAACCGGGTATATCTTCTTTTACAAAAACTCCCCGCCCTGTATCACCCATTGCAGGGTCGCATATGATTTTATCGTCAAAAACAACTCCCTCCCATTTACCGTAGCTGGCATGATTTGAAAAATTTACAGCATGCACAGGCCAGACATTAAAACCAAGGTAGTGGAGAGGAAAAACCGATGCACTGTTGCCGGCATGCCCGTATGAAACATGTGACTGTATTGATATAATATTCAACTGCCTTACTCCTTGTCTTTCCTAATGTCTGGGGCATATTATAGCAGGCATGAAATTATAAAGTATATACGTAGTTACCCTTATTTGACCTTAAAATTATTCTTGTTTGCACTTGTTTTAATGCCGGTAAGTGACCATATTTTTAACATAAAGTTTAGAACACAGGAGGTGTAAAATGAAAGTTAATTATATACCAAAAAAATACAGTACTATTATGCCTTATCTTCACGTAAACAGCGGAGGAGCAGACGCTATTGATTTTTACATAAAAGGCCTGGGAGCAAAACTGTCAGGTAAACCTTTTATTACTCCTGAAGGAAAACTTGCTTACGCCGAGTTAAAGATCGGTGACTCAAAGTTTGCTCTATATAATTCCGCAGGAGATAAAAATACGGAGGGTTCGGATGAATCATGCAGGGATACAACGGTTGTTATTAACGTCTACGTGAGGAATGTTGATAAACAGATCCGGCAGGCTGTAGATGCCGGAGCAAAAGAAACAAAACCGGTTGAAGACAGGTTTTACGGCGACCGTAGCGGGCAGATAGTGGACCCTTACGGGCATTTATGGGAACTTTCAACCCACAAGGAAGACGTATCATCTGCTGAAATGCGTAAACGTGCGGAAAAAGCCTATAATAAAATGATGCACTGATTATAAATAAAGGCGGTGATTTACAATGGGAAACACGGTCATATTAATAGAAGACAGGTACCAGACACTTGAAGTCTGGTACCCTTATTACAGATTAAGGGAAGCGGGAATAAAGTCCATGCTTGCAGGTACAGGCAGAAAAAAAGAATACCTCAGCAAGGACGGTTACCCTGCGATTGAAGAAATTAAGATAAGTGAAATAGACAGAAAGAACCTTAATGCCGTTATTATTCCCGGCGGGTGGGCGCCGGAATTATTAAGGCAGGATGAATCTGTTATTTCGCTGATCAGGGATATGAAAGAAAAAAACAGGTTAATAGCATCCATTTGCCACGGCGCATGGGTACTTGCGTCAGCGGATGTTATTAAGGACGTAACGGTAACTTCATTTGTGGGAATAAGGGACGATATTATAAATGCAGGAGCAAACTATGTAGACAGGGAAGTTGTTACAGACGGTAATATCATAACGTCCAGAAAGCCGGATGATCTGCCTGCTTTCAGCAGGGAGATCATAAAATATCTGTCAGGTTACCGTTAAAAGGAGTTTATGAAATGAATAACGGATTTAAAAATATATTATTTGATATGGACGGGACGATCATGGACTCTCAGAAAGGACTGGTCAAGAGCATCGGGCATGCCCTGAACGCGGGCCGCCGTAAATTCAGGAAGGATGTAAAACCCCGGAAGTGTATAGGTATGCCGTTACAGGAATGTTTTAAGATGTTGTTTGAAACGGAAGACAAAGAAACAATTGATAAAGCCATGGAGAATTTCACCCGTTATTATGTAAAAAAGGGTATAAAAAATGTTGTTCCGTATCCCGGCATAGAAAAGGTCTTACACAAGCTTTACGAAAAAGACAAAAATCTATTCCTTGTTACGTCATTGCCGGGAAATGCCGCAACCGCCCTTTTAAAGATGTTCAAGATGGAATATCTTTTTATTAACAGGTATACAAGTCCTTCGACAGGGGATCAACCATAATGGTCGGGGACAGAATTTATGATATAAACGGAGCAAGGGCCAACTGTATTCCATCGCTTGCCGTAATGTACGGGTATGAAGAGGATGAAAAAGACCTGCTCGCAGCTGAACCTGCGTTTATAGTCGAAAATCCTTATCAGATACTGGACATAATATCACACCACAGCGTCAACGAACTGGCGGATTATAATCTTTGTGCATAGGTTTTGTTAAAGCGTCATTTTAAGTCTTCAGGCCATTATAGAATCAAGTCGCCATAAAAATATTTAATAGGTCCCGCAGAAACGGGCTTATTGCAACATGTTTGCGCGGCTTGATATTAGTGAAAATATTTCTGGATAAGTACACTCAAAAGCACATAGAAGAGGCGGAGAAGTGCCAACGGAGTAACCTGGTGTAACAGTATATTGCAATCGACTATATCATTTTCTCCAAGCATCTTGAGGCTGTCGCCTAATCTCAGTTTTTTGTAATTTTTAAGATATGGAAAGTTCAAGTTTTCTCCCTTTCGGGAGCCTTTTCAGCCTCTTTTGGAGGCTTTATCAGCAAACAGACAGACTACACCCCTGAATGTCTGCAAGTTCTTTTATTTTTACTGCCCGTTTAAGATTAAAACATATTGCCTCCATGAACGCCTGCATCTGAACCTT
>JAFGOL010000044.1 GCA_016926495.1 Oligoflexia bacterium | reverse complement strand
CTTGCCAAAGTTATATAGGGAAATTATTATTATTGCTGGGGTTATTGGGTGAGGGTTTATTATTCTCGCCTGTTTTAAGTAAAAAACTAAATTGCTGCCTTAATTAAATCAGGGGGTCCTTGTCTATGAGGATTAAACGTCTTGAACTGATGGGTTTTAAGTCCTTTATGTCCAAAACCGTGATCAATTTTGATGAAAAGGTTACAGGTATTGTGGGTCCGAACGGGTGCGGAAAAAGCAATATCATAGATGCCCTGCTGTGGGTAATGGGCGAACAGAGCCCCAAGAGCCTCAGGGGTGGCAGCATGGAAGACGTTATATTCGCGGGAAGCGATAAAAGGAAGCCTTCATCGCTGGCCGAGGTCAGCATTACGCTTGAAAATGACGGTGTTTTTCCGGTTAATTACCTGAATTTTACGGAAATCAAGGTTACAAGGAGATTGTACAGGGACGGAGAAAGCGAATACCTTATCAACAAGGTCCCGGTCAGGCTTCGTGACGTGCGCGAGGTATTCATGGACAGCGGCGCAAGGGCGTACGCGGTTATTGAACAGGGAGAAATTGAAAAGATTATATTATCCAAGCCCGACGACAGAAGGACGCTTATAGAGGAAGCCGCCGGTATTACAAAGTACAAGGTCAGAAAAGAGGAATCAAAGAGAAAGCTTGACACCACTGAGCAGAACCTTTTGAGGCTAAACGATATAATCAGTGAAATTTCAAGGCAACTGAACCAGCTTGAAAAACAGGCTAAAAAAGCAGTGGAATTCAGAAAACTGAGGGAAGAGCTTAAGGATCTGGAACTCAGGCACGCATCTTGCGAATTTGTCAAGATAGATAAGGAAGTAAAGCATTTAAAGGAAAGACTGTCGGTGCTGGAGCAAAACAGGGATTCCGCCGAGACCGAACTTGCCGGCCAGGAATTGAATATCGAGTCTGACAAGGCGAAAAAGCTTGGTATTGAGGAAAAGCTCGCAAACCTTCAGGAGCAGACCATAGGCCTTAATACCGATATACACAAGGCAAAGGCAAAGCTGGAAATGATCGAGGCCGAAAAAAACAATCTGGCTTCGGGAGCCGAAATCCGCAGACATGAAATCGAATCACTGTCCATAAGGCTGGAAAGGGAAAGACAGGAACTTGCAGCAATTAATGAAGAGTTTAATTCACACGGCGAAAACGTGAAAAAGGCCGAGGAAGAAGTCAATACCGCCCAGTCCGGGCTTGATTCCAAACTCTCGGAGCAGGGCGCGCTTACGGCTGAAATTGACGACAAAAAAGCAAGACTTCTGGAACTGGTGCAAAAGGAACTTACCGCGAAAAATAATATATCTAATTTCGGGGAAAGGCTTGAAAGCAATATCGTAAAACTGGAAAGGTACAGGGAAGACAAAAACAGGTGCCTGAACGAGTTTCAGAGCGTCAAGGAAACGCTGGGCCTGCTGGAGGAAAACCTTGCCGATACGCAGAAAAAACGTTCAGAGAGTGAAGAGCAGCTAAAATGCCTCCATGAGAATTATTCCGATACCAAAAGGCGGCTTGAAATACGTGAAAAGGATAGGGAAGAACTTAAAAACAGTCTTGCCGATATCAGGTCAAGGCTGAAAGCCCTTGTTGATCTTTCAAACAGGATGGAAGGCATGTCCGGCGGTGTCCGTAACGTAATGTCTTCGGGCGGATGGAATGACAGGGTGAAGGGTCTTGTCGCCGATATTGTGGAAACCGACGCCGAATATGAAAAGGCGTTGTCTGCCGTACTTGGGACCAATCTTGAGGCCATGGTACTGGACAACGCAGAGGATTCCTTTGATATTATTAATTTCCTGAAAAACGATAAAAAGGGACTGGCCAGCTTTATTCCCCGCCATGTCAGGTCCGTACGTAAATCCCACGGTGATTTTATTTTTAACGGTTCCGGTTCCGGCCTGGTACACCTGCCGGACGTTGTAAGATTTAACCCAGAATATGAAAATATATTCAGGGTATTGCTGGGTAACGTATTTGTTGTTCCTGATCTCGCTGCGGGTTTAAGGTTATGGAACCAGGCACAGGCAAACGATTTTATTCTTGTTACCCGTGACGGCGATGTACTTGACGGCATGGGTGTCCTCAGGGGCGGCAGCACGGATTCGGCAGACAGTGGATTGCTGGAAAGAAAGAGGGAAATAAAGGAGCTGGAGAGCCTTAACGCGCAGACCGAAGAAAAACTCGCGGTTGCCGAAGAACAGTACAAGTCGTTGCTGGAAACTATTGAAGGTATTAATTCTTCAATGGAGAACACCAAAAACGATATCAACAGGCTGTCCGTGGAAATAGCATCGCTCTCCAAGGAAACCGACGCGGCCCGCGAGGACACAAAGAGGCAGGAACAGCGTCTTTCTGAGATTACCTTTGATATTGACCAGCTATGTTTTGAAAATGACCATCTGGAGAGGGAAATAAAGTCCTCCACGGACATTTCGGGCCAGAGCGGAGAGCTTATAAAACAGGTTGAATCAGAGATTGAGGCTAAAAAGAATTATCTGAATTCCTTAAACCGCGAGCTTGAAATCCTGCGGGGAAATCTTACGGACCTTAAAGTGAGCGCTTCGGCAGTGTCTGAACGGTTCAGGGGCATCGAGGAAAGAAAGAATTTCCTTGCCAGCGCCCTTGAAAGCGACACCGCCAGGCTGGATAATCTCGGCGGCGAGCAGGAAAGGGCCAAGGTAAGGGCTTCAGAACTTACGCAGGAAACCGAGTCAGTTACCCGCCAGAGTTATCTTGACATGGAAAAACTCGATACCGTTACCAGGGAAATTACGGACGTTAAATATGAATACAGCCAGGTCGTTGATTTGCTGTCCGCCGCTGAAGACAGAATAAAAGAAGAAAGAAACAACGTCAGCCGCATAAAGGACGAGATGAACAATCTTAGCATTTCACTTGCCGAAGTCTCGGTAAGCACCGGCGTAATGACACAAAAGATATACGACAAGTACGAGGTTAATCTCGCGGATGTCTATTCCGGCTATGTTACTGCCGAATATGATCCCGAATCCGGCGGTATCAAGATAGATGAGCTTAATGACAGGATATCCAGAATAGGCGAAGTCAATCTTTTCGCGATAGAAGAGTTTGAAAGGCTCAGCCAGAGGCACGAATTCCTTACGGCGCAGAGGGATGATCTTGTAAGGTCCATGGAAGATCTTAAATCCGCCATTAAAAAAATAGACGATACAAGCAAGGAGCGTTTCAGGAGAACTTTTGAACTTGTTAACGACAAGTTCCAGAAATTCTTCCCCATACTTTTCGGAGGCGGCAAGGCACAACTTGTCATGATTGATCCGTCTGATTTATTGTCAACGGGCGTGGATATAATAGCCCAGCTTCCGGGCAAAAAGACCCAGAACCTTAACCTGTTCTCGGGCGGAGAAAAGGCGTTAACGGCAATCAGCCTTGTGTTTTCCATATTCGCCATAAAGCCGTCACCGTTCTGTGTCCTTGACGAGGTTGACGCGCCGCTCGACGATGCTAATATCACGAGGTTTAACGAGGCGATCAAGGCTTTAATGGAAAAAACACAGTTCACCATCATTACCCACAACAAGAGAACAATGGAAATGCTGGAAGTTTTGTACGGTGTTACCATGGAAGAACCCGGTGTTTCCAGAATGGTTTCCGTCAGGATTGGCGAAGTCAGCGCCAGGGCGGAAAACCAGGACGAAGATGATGTTTTCTACAGGGAGGACGTTTTTCTCCAGTGAGGCAAAAAGACGGTAATATATTTTATTGCCGAGTACCATGAAAGGATTACGGAAAGTATCAGCAGGAAAGTTCCGCAGTATTTGGCGCTTGCCCCGAAAAAATCGTAATATATGAAGAGTCCGCCTATACCGAACATCTGAAGTGCTGTTTTGCGCTTACCTTCATTACTGGCCTGAATAACAATGCCTTCACTTGCGGCAACGGCCCGAAGGGTAATAACAATAATTTCACGTGAAAGAATAAGTATCGGTATAATAACATTAAGCCTGTGAAGGTGTAACAGCATCAGGGTTGAAACAAGTATGGTCAGTTTGTCCGCCATGGGGTCTACGATTTTGCCTGTATTTGTAACAGCATCCAGTTTTCGCGCAAGATAACCGTCAACCAAATCTCCGAGACCTATAATAACCAGAAGTCCGGTTGCGTACCATCCGTTTTCAACAGTGTCGTACCACATCAGGTATACTATAACCGGCAGAAGCATCAGCCTTGAAACGGTAATTATATTAGGTATTTGTTTGACCATAAATGGTTTTTACCATTAAAGATGTTTATTCGCCAGTTCTATTGTTATTATCATTGAATCTTCTCATTAGTCTGCATGCCTGATTTATTACGAGTTCAGCACGGCTCATGTGAGGTCCGTAATTGTTTGCAAAAATCGCAAAAGCCAGCCTGTCGTTTCCGAATGTGTCTATGTAACCGCTAAGGGTCCTGACATTCCTGATATAACCGGTTTTGGCATGTACTGAGCCTTTAAGGTACTGTGAAGTCAGCCGTTTTCTCAGTGTTCCTGACATGCCTGATACGCTCAGCGCGTCAAAGAATACCTGGTAATACGAACTGCCGGAAACCGATTTGAGCAGAGACGTCATGTATTCGGGAGATATCAGGTTCAGGTTTGAAAGTCCGCTGCCGTCAGCGATAAACAGTATGCCCTCGGGCAGGTTGTATTCTTTCAGTATCAGGTTAATTGCGAGCCTGCCGTTATAGGTGGTCCCCTCGTTGAAATAAATAAATCCCAGGGTTTTAAGTATGCTTTCACCGTACAGGTTTATGCTGTGTTTAAGAAAATCATTTATAATTTCCCTGATACTTACGGACTCAATGCTTTCAATCTGGTACAGGCGGTTCCTGTCGATAGTATAACCGATGTCTCTCGCGTCGGCGATCTTTCCCTTGATCTTAAAACCGTTATTAACAAGATTCGCGTGAAAGAGATTCAGAAAATACATCGTGGGATTATCCACCGAAACCCATTTTACGATGTTATCCGACTGGTTCTGTATATTGCCTTTTATCATGATATTATTTGTTTTGCTCTCTCTCTTGAAAGCAAGGGAAGTGGGTTCGGTTGAGGTTTTTGTATTATTGTATATGGTTACGTAAGATGTGTTGGGTGTTTTGGATATTTTCGCGGGAAAACCCGTTTTTATTCCGGGTTCAACGCTTACGCGAAGGCAGTTGTTGTTTATCTGCAGCCCGCTTACCTGCGCGCTGTAACAATTCGAGAGGTCATCCCATGACCACAGTATGCCTATTTTCTGATCGTCGAATATCGTGTCAACGCCGATAATGTCACCGTTAATTGTGCCGATGTTGTACTTGCGCAGGGCTTCGCGCCATTTGTCGAAATGGTTCATGTGAAAAGTGGGATCGCCGCTTCCCATGACGACGATGTTTCCGTCAAGTGTTCCGTTTTTTATTTTTCCGTCGATAAAAAGCTTTGTTTCGTATTTATATGTTGTCCCGAGCGCTTTTAACGCGGCGGCGGCGATAACAACTTTCAGATTGCTTGCCGGCCTGAAAGGCTTGGCCTCGTTAAGACTGAATATCCTGTCATTATTGTTCAGGTTGAAAATGTTCACTCCCCACAGTATGCCTCTGGCGTCTTCTCCGTTAAAAAGGGATTCCAGCTCCTTGACAAGTTCCGCGCGCGACAGGCCCGGCGGAGCGTCGTCCGCCCTGAACTCGGAAGCGGGCAGCTTATATGCGTGCAGTAAAAGTAAGATGAATATTGTGATAGATCTGTTCAAAATGGTTGGCTCCCATGTATAGTCTGCTGTCTTCGCTGACATCATCGCCGTGTAACCTGGATATGTAGCTTGTCTGTCCGTACCCCAGAGAGATCAGGGTCTTCAGCCCCGAATTGTCAATAATGGTCCCGTAAAAGTCTAGAACAAACCTGAAGCCTATGCCTTTCTGGCTGTTGGGTATTTCGGAGTTGTCCTGAAGCTTTGTGAGCCACAGAAAATCGAAATTGAAATCAAGACCGTACATGGGATTAAAGGCGAAACGTCTTTGCGCGCCGAGGCTGAGGCCTGAAGCGGAATTTTTGCTTATGAATTCCGATTCCGTATTTATGGGAAATTTGTGCGAATGGTATCCGGCTTTAAACGCGATGTATGAGCTTCCGTCCCATTTATCAAACGTATATCTGAACTTTACTATTAGATCCAGCCAGGTAGGCATTATCAATGCCTTGTTCGGAGCATCGGGATTTTGCTGTGATCCGAGTGTTACCAGCATTCCCCTGTTCCATGCCACATTAAGTCCCAGCCATTCCTGTACCCACAGATTGCCTTCAACAAATATGGTAGGGAAAAGATTTCCCCTTCCAATAAGTATTGCATCAGCGGTGTTTTGTTTTAACTGTGTAACCGTAAACCCTGTTATTAATTCCAAGTGCTTGAGATCATATCTTTTTTTGTTTTCATTAAGCTCAAGGTATACCGGATGCGCAATTATTTCATAAGATTCGGGTTCGGATAATTTTGATTTTGT
>JAFGOL010000291.1 GCA_016926495.1 Oligoflexia bacterium | reverse complement strand
GTAGCCGAGAACATTAATTTTATCTGAAATGACCAGGACCTTTTTAGGACACGCGTTTGCACATAACCCGCAGCCTTTGCAGCCGTCAACTCTTATTTCGACTCCGGGGACCGGAGAATTGTCCTTAGACTTCATGTTTAAAGCCACCTCCATGATCAACATATGTTGAATAGTTCAATAACACATGCCTGTCAAGGTCGCCATTAATGAATAATTTTAAACAGATACCCATTCGCACGTCTGTAATTATGCTCAGGATTAACAAAAGCAAAAAATCTGTCTATGTAACCGCTTTTGAAATTACCGATATACTGAAT
This sequence comes from Oligoflexia bacterium, assembly GCA_016926495.1. Lineage (GTDB taxonomy): Bacteria > Bdellovibrionota > JAFGOL01 > JAFGOL01 > JAFGOL01 > JAFGOL01. The sequence continues at coordinate 5,178 of JAFGOL010000291.1, read as the reverse complement.
TCTCACATTACATAAAGCAGGTACTTCGGTAATTCCGGTTTTCTCCGGCGGATATATACTGTGAACGTAGTTAACGGATCTTGCCGCGCGTGAGCACAGATATTTTTTCCACTTTAGTTTTTTTATCTGTTTTATCTTTCCTTTGAATTTTAAAAAGAATTTGGGTATTACCGGACTGTCACTGACATAACCTTTGTAGTCAGGCTGCGAAACAGCGTAAACCGCGGGTTCTATAATATTGGCAACCGTCGGGCTTGAGATCGAGGGCAACAGTAATATAATATTCAGGCATATAAAGCATCCGACTGAAAATTTATACAAACCGGAAAATGATTTTTTTTTACAATAAGCACAAATATCATTCAACCCAAATACCATCAGCATCAGAAAAACGGGAATAACCGGAAACATGAACCTGTCCTCCTTATGCGGCGAAAAACTGTGAAGCAGAACAAACATCAAAAAAGGCAGCCCCATAAAAGCGTGCTTCATGCCTCCTTTAACGGCGGCCGGAATGGTAACGAGGAACGCGGGAGGAAGGCCCAGGGCAACAAACAGGAGTATAAAATTGAACCAATACTGTTTATCATAAACGCCGATGGTCCTGTACTGGTGAATGATGTATCCCGTAAGCGAAGTTAAAAATCCTCCGAAAGTAAAATAATCCAGGGCAATCTGCAATAACAAAGCAGTCAGACCGCCTGCCGCAAAAAAAACAAACCCCTTCCTTTTCCCGTAATAAACGGCAATAATGAACAATGCAACCAGCAGTATCCCGTCCTGAAACCTGTACATACAGGCCACGCCCATCAATACAGACGACAAAAACATATTCACTGAAACCTTTATTCCCATACGGGCTTTCGCGAAATAATAAAAACCAGCTACGACAAAGATACTGCTGATACTTTCTATCATCAGCCTTGTATGCATGTAAGGCATAATAAAATACAGGCTGACAACAGCGGCAACAGCCAGTGATATTTTTTTGTTTTCTCCAAGCGTCAGAGATGTTTTATAGGCAGCTACCACGCTGATAATGCTGAAAAAGCCAAACAGCATCATTGAAAACCGGATAATATTTACAGGTGAAGTAATTCCCACAAGTTCATGAAAAAGATAAAACATCAGGTAATCGGTGTAAAACAACAGGGGGGTCCTTTCCGTTTTTAAAAAATGATAGGACCTGTCGACAAACAGTTTGTATCCCGCAGGCTCGATCCCGTTAAAATATTCGTCGAAGCCTATAAATCCGTAGACAAAATATGAACACAACACCCTGGCTGTCAGTCCGGCTAAAATTATATAAAGCAGCCATGTTCCGGACTTTTGTTCAATATTTGATATCGAGAGTCGCAAAATAATCCTCAGGTGTTTCCGCTCGACGAATTAACCGGGCTGAACCGTCTTCCTTTAAAAGAATTTCCGCCGAACGCAGTTTGCCGTTATAATTATAGCCCATGGCAAAACCATGCGCACCGGTATCATGTATAACTAGCAAATCACCCATATCAATTTCAGGCAGCATGCGGTCAATCGCGAATTTATCGTTATTTTCACAAAGTCCGCCCGTGATATCATACCTGAAACCGGGCTTTTCGTTCTCCTTGCCCATAACGGTAATATGGTGATAGGCGCCGTACATGGCTGGACGCATAAGATTTGCCGCACACGCGTCAACCCCTATATAATCCTTATATATATGCTTTTCGTGTGTTGCCGTTGTAACAAGGCAACCGTAAGGACCAAGCATATATCTTCCGAGCTCGGTGTATATTGCGACATCTCCCATGCCTTCCGGTACGAGTATCTTTTGATATGCCCTCCTGACACCCTCACCTACACTCAAAATATCAACTTCCTTTTGCTCCGGCCTGTAGGGTATACCAATCCCGCCCGACAGGTTAATAAACCTGATATCGGCTCCGGTTTCCTGTTTTAATTCCACCGCGGTCTTAAACAGGAACTCCGCAAGCTTCACGTAATATTCATTTTCTATTGTATTGCTGGCCAAAAAAGCGTGAAGGCCGAATTCCCTGACTCCCTTATCAAGAAGTACCCTGAACCCCTCGGTTAACTGCTGCCTGGTAAAACCGTATTTAGCATCCTGAGGGGAACTCATAATCGCGTTGCTCATTTCGAATGCCTTACCCGGATTGTAACGGCAGCATATTTTAGAGGGTAATCCCGCGGCATCTTCCAGAAACCTTATGTGGGTAATGTCATCAAGATTAATGATCGCTCCCAGTTTACGCGCAAGAACAAAATCCTCCTTCGGTGTCACATTGGATGAAAACATTATCTCATCGCCTCTAAAACCGGCAGATTCGGACATCAAAAGCTCGGTGTACGAAGAGCAATCCACACCGCAGCCTTCTTCCCTTAGGATTTTCAATATAACGGGATTAGGAGTAGCCTTAACAGCAAAATATTCCTTGAAATTCCTGTTCCAGGCGAATGCCTTTTTGAGCCTGCGCGCGTTTTCACGTATGCCTTTTTCATCATAAAGATGAAAAGGGGTCGGATATTTCTTAACTATTTCCTTCAACTGGGCATGAGTTACAAAAGGTTTTTTCATCTAAAATCCTCCGGTGCAAAATAGCATTAGGTTCTTGTAAAAACAACCAAAACAATATATTATGTATAAACTTTTTAGCCAATATAATCAAGGAGTTTTACAGGAATGAGAGAGCACACTGTTGAAAAAATAGGCGGCACTTCAATGTCAAATTTTGAGACTGTTCTTGATAATGTAATTATCGGAAAAAGAAAACCGTTTGAAATTTACAACAGGATTTTTATTGTATCCGCATACGGCGGCATTACGAACATGCTCCTCGAGCATAAAAAAAGCTCGGTACCGGGAGTATACCAGTATTTTAAGGACAACAATCCCGCATGGGAAAGCACCCTTGAATCAGTCAGGGACAAAATGCTGGAAATTAATCAAGGCTTTAAAAGCATCGGGCTGGAAAACGACATCGCGGATAATTTTATTTCAGCCAGGATTGACGAAACATTCAGTTGCCTGAAAGATCTTAAGAATCTTTGCTCTTACGGGCATTTTACCCGCGAGGAGTTTTTGCCCACCGTCAGGGAACTCCTTAGCAGCATAGGCGAGGCACACAGCGCTTTCAATTCAGTGAACATCCTCAAGAACAGGGGTATTAACGCCGTATTTGTGGATCTTACAGGCTGGATGAACGAAAAAAAAGCCCCGCTTGACGCGGTAATACAAAACGCTTTCGAAAATATAAGGTATGACAGGGAATTGCCCATAGTCACGGGGTACGCAAAATGTACCGAGGGTCTCATGGCGCAGTTCGACAGGGGATACAGCGAAATTACCTTCAGCAAAATTGCCACGGTAACAAAAGCATCGGAGGGAATTATTCACAAGGAGTATCATTTATGCAGCGCAGACCCCGTCCTGCTGGGGACCGACAAGGTTAAAATAATAGGGAGAACAAATTACGACGTAGCGGACCAGCTTGCCGACCTTGGCATGGAAGCAATACATCCCAAAGCCACCAAGGAGATGCTGCAGAAAAAAATACCTATCAGGGTTAAAAACGTTTTTGATCCCGGGCATGAGGGAACTCTTATCAGCGACAACTCATACAAAAACGCCGAGGCCAAGGTTGAAATTGTATGCGGCAAAGACGACGTTACAGCCATAGAGTTATGGGACCCTGAAATGATAGGGCAATACGGATACGATTACACGTTACTATCCTTTTTTGAAAAGCACGGCATAAGTTACATATCCAAGATTGCAACAGCCAACACGATAACCCATTTTGTATCAAGTAAGGACAAAAAACTGGAAGACTGTATCAATGAGATAAAGGGAAGGTTTAAGACCGCTAATTTCAACATACACAGGATCGCTATAGTATCCGTAATAGGTACCAACCTGAACACACCGGGTATTATGTCCGGTGCTGCCATTGCCTTATCTAAGAAGAATATCAACATACTGGGTTGTATTTTCTCGATGAGGCAGGTTAACATACAGTTTATTATTGAAAAAAAAGATTATCTGAATGCCTTGCAGGCCTTGCATTCGGGACTAATTGAGAAGTAATCCCTGTTGACAAGTCCCGAAAAAATAGTAGTAAAGGCTATGGTACTTTTTATGTACCGCAGTTATTAAATAAATTCCGGAGGAATAAGTCATGACAAAAATGTATTATAATGACGACGCTAATCTTGATCTTATTAAGGGAAGAAAAGTCGCAATAATAGGCTTTGGAAGCCAGGGCCATGCCCACGCGCAAAACCTTAGGGACAGCGGAGTCAGCGTTATAGTTGCTGAAGCCAGGGAAACAGACAACTGGAAGGCTGCCGAGAAAGCGGGGTTTGAAGTTATGGACGCGGCTCAGGCAACAAAACTCAGTGATGTTGTAATGATCCTGATCCCGGATCATATTCAGCAGAAAATATACGACAGCCAGATTGGCCCAAACATGAAAAAGGGTGACGCTCTTGTATTTGCTCACGGATTCAATATACATTTCAAAAAAATAGTTCCGTCAAAGGACGTAGACGTGTTCATGGTAGCCCCAAAGGGGCCGGGACATCTTGTGCGCAGGGTGTTCGAGGAAGGCAAGGGAGTTCCTTCCCTTATTGCAATCTACCAGGACGCAAGCGGAAAAGCCAGGGACCTTGCGCTGTCATACGCCAAGGGACTCGGGGCCACAAGGGCCGGTGTTCTTGAAACCACTTTCAAGGAAGAAACGGAAACCGATCTTTTCGGTGAACAATGCGTTCTTTGCGGCGGTGCGTCAGAACTCGTAAAAGCCGGTTTTGATACGCTTGTTGAAGCCGGTTACAAGGAAGAAATCGCTTATTTTGAATGTCTGCACGAACTGAAGCTGATTGTTGATCTAATGTATGAAGGCGGTTTTGAAAAAATGAGATTCAGCGTTAGTGATACCGCTGAATACGGTGATTACATGATCGGTAAAAGGATCATCACCCGGGAAACCAGAAAGGAAATGAAAAAGGTCCTTCAGGAAATACAGTCCGGAAAATTCGCAGACGAATGGATGAAGGAAAACGAGACCGGCAGGCCTCTATTTAATAAAATCAAGGAAGAAGAACTCAAACACCCAATAGTTAAGGTCGGAAAAAAACTAAGGGAGATGATGTCCTGGATAAAAAAATAAGCGGCGC
>JAFGOL010000290.1 GCA_016926495.1 Oligoflexia bacterium | reverse complement strand
GCGGACTGCCGGAACCCGTTGCCCTTTGGGTCGAAAAAAAAAATATTTTCAGTTGCTTTGAAATACAAAAAAGCCTGGCGGAAACATACAGGCAGGATTTTGAAAAATACGCCAAAAAGCATTTTATCAAATACCTGGACACCGTGTTATCGGCAGTACCGGCAATGACCGGAAAAAAATTTGTTTATTCAAATGTTTCCCAGGAATACAAATCAAGGGAATTAAGCCGTGCGCTTGATCTTCTCAATAAAGCAGGCATTGTCCATCTGGTCAATCATTCAGGCTGTAACGGAGTTCCCCTTGGTGCCGAAGAAAACCGCAAAATCTTTAAAGCCGTTTTTTTCGACGTTGCCCTGGCGCAAACATTATTAAATCTTGATAAACGAGAGTGGCTGCTGAACGGAGATGAATATTATGTAAATAAAGGCCCCCTGGCAGAATCCTTTGTGGGCCAGGAATTATTATGCTACATGGACCCGGAGATTAAACCCAGACTTTATTACTGGGCAAGAGAAGCGCGGGGCAGCATGTCTGAGCTGGACTATGTTGTTTCCAAAGGCAGTAAGGTATTGCCCATAGAAGTAAAAAGCGGGCCAAACGGAAAGCTCAAAAGCCTGAATATTTTTTTATCGGAAAAAAAACATGTAGAATACGGATTTAAAATATCAAAGGCAAATTATTCAAAAAAGGGAAATATAATTTCATTGCCGGTCTACGCGGTAAAAAACATTTTTACATGAGTCAAAGACTGACCGATCTGATAAATCGTAGTGTGCCGGGACTTATTTTACGAGCTTGCGCCTGCCCTTTTTAATGACCTTGCCGTATTCGTAACCGGCCTTTTCTATGGCCTTTTTCCATGAACCGTAACAGCGGCGGGCTGCAGCGTACAGTGGTTCGCTGGCGCTGATATTTTTGAGGCTGCCGGAATCATGCAGCGCCCTTATGTCCTCGAGCACCTTTTCCTCGTCCCACCTGTCGCTCTTTTTAAGTCCTTCCTTGAGGCGGAAGTAATATACGGCGTTTGAGCTTTCACCCAGTTTCTGAGCGATTTCCTTGTCGCTGAGCCTTTTATAGTTCTTTTTTATGAATTCCTGTTCTTCGTCCGTAAACCTGTCAAGGTTGAGCTTAAGGCCCCACCTGTGCCTGTATGTATTTATACTGTTCCTGCTTCTGCCCAGGATCTTCGCGATGTCTTCGGTGGAAAGGTTCTGGAAGTTCTTCTTTAAAAAATCCATGTCAGTATCAGACCATTTCTTGTTGCTGACCTTTTTGATTTCATAATAATCAAAACCGCATGCCCTGACAGCGGCCTTCCATGAGCCAAAATGCGTTACCGCGGCATTATAAAGAGACGAATTGTTTTTGTGGTTCCACGAAGCGCTTTTATCCTTGAGTTTTTTTATCTCTTCCATTACCTTATTCGGTGTCCACTTTTTTCTTGTTCTTGGCATTTTTTGCTCCTCTTATACTATCTTTTTAAATCCGCTTTTCCTGAAACCATTAAAGTATAACAGAAAATAACTCTAAAAGTCAAGGTTTATTATTTTTGTAACCCTAAGTATTCTTTTCTATTTTAGGAATTATTATGCCTAATTCATCAAGCTGCTCCTTTGAAGCAGGGCTTGGGGAATCCATCATAAGGTCAACAGCCTTGTTGGTTTTGGGAAACGCGATAACATCCCTGATCGATGCAGCCCCGGTAAGGATCATGATCAGCCTGTCCAGACCTAAGGCAAGGCCGCCGTGCGGGGGTGTCCCGTAGTTCAGTGCCTCAAGAAAAAAGCCGAATTTGTTCAGGGCTTCCTCTTCGCTCATTGAAAGAGCTTTAAACATGGCCTTCTGCACATCTTCCCTGTATATCCTCTGGCTTCCACCTCCCAGTTCCATCCCGTTGCAGACAAGATCGTACGCCTTGGCCTTGATGCCCTCAAATTTGCTCCTGTCGCCCTTAAGCAGCACTTCAACCCCTTCTTCGTCGGGAATGGTAAATGGATGGTGCTTTGCGTAGAACCTGTTATCCTGCCTGCTGTACTCAAACAGCGGAAAATCCACGATCCATGAAAAATTATACTCATCCTTGTCTATAAGGTTCATTACGCCGGCCATGTGCAGCCTTAGCTCGGAAAGCCCGCTGTTAACATTAACAGGCTCGCCGGCGAGCATGAGCAGGAGATCGCCCGCCTCGGCGCCGGTAACGGATACCGTCTGCTTTTTCTCGTCATCGCTGATGGCCTTTGCCACTCCTCCCTGCCATGAACCGTCAGCCTGTATCTTTGCCCAGGCGACACCGGCAAAACCGAAAGGCTTTACAACATCCACCAGGTCATCAATGATCTTCCTGGAAATATCGGCGCCTCCCTTCACGTTAAGCGCCTTGACTATACCGCCCTTGTCCAGTTCCTCCCTGAATATCCTGAAGGAAGTACCCTTGAACACGGATGTAATCGTCGTCAAAAAAAGATCGAATCTCAAATCAGGCTTGTCCGAGCCGTACTTTTCCATGACTTCGTCGTAAGTAAGAACAGGAAACGGCGTTTTAAGCTCCACGCCCAGTATCTCCTTCCATATAAGGGCCATCATGCCTTCGAGTTCGCTGAAAAGCACGTTAACGGGCGTAAAGGAATTTTCTATATCTATCTGCGTAAACTCGGGCTGCCTGTCAGCCCTTAGATCTTCGTCCCTGAAGCACCTGCTGAGCTGGAAGTACCTGTCGTAACCGCTAATCATAAGTATCTGCTTCATTGTCTGGGGCGACTGCGGCAACGCGTAAAAACTGCCCTTGTACAGCCTGCTTGGCACAAGATAGTCGCGCGCCCCCTCGGGCGTTGTTTTCATCAGCACAGGCGTCTCGATTTCAAGATAACCAATTGACGACAGGTATTGCCTGACCACTTGGGAAACCCTGTGTCTTACCATGAGATTTTTCTGCATAAGCGGCTTCCTGAGATCAAGATACCTGTATTTAAGCCTGAGCTGCGTGCTTATGTCAGTGTTTTCGGATATCGGAAAAGGAAGGTTTTTTGACTTGCTGAGAAGTTCTATGTCCGAGCACAAAACCTCGATCTCGCCTGTCTGGAGCTTTGGATTGGAAAGTCCCGAAGGACGATGCCTGACCTTGCCCTTTGCCTGGATCACGTATTCGTCCCTGAGCCTTTCTGATATGGCGTGGGCTTCAGGTGCGACAGAGGGATCAAAAACAAGCTGTGTAATCCCGTACCTGTCACGCAGGTCAACAAAGATCAGGCCGCCGTGATCCCTGGCGGTATTTACCCAGCCGGACAAAATTACGTTTCTTCCCTCGTCACTTATTCTTAAATCACCACAGGTATGCGTCCTCTTTTCCATTGAACAAAAATCTCCTTTATTACTTGCTGACTATGCTATCTAGTTCATTAAAAACACTTAGTACAGCCTTTTTTATATCACCTGTTTCAATTACAATTTTATATTCCCTGGCCTCTTTGAGGTCCTTAATAATGATCTCGTTTTTTTCAGCCTCTATCCCTCCGGCGATAATGGCAAAGCGGGCGTTTATCCTGTTGGCCTTTGAAAGATGCTTTTTAGCGCCCGTAACCCTGTATGAATCGTCATTAAAAAGGTATTCCGGCTTATGATCGATACTGCCTTTTTTGAGGGCGATAAAAAGGGGCATGTATTTTTTAAGCGTTGTCTCGTCGAGCATGGCTATATACACGGAAAATTTTTCATCAATATTGAGGCTGCCGTCCAGAAGCATGAGCAGCCTTTCAATGCCCCCGGCGTAACCGACGGCCGGAACAGCCTGTCCGTCTATCTGGCCCGCGAGGCTGTCATACCTGCCGCCTCCGCCCACGGCGTTCTGCCTGTCTCCCAGCCTCCCTGTAACAAATTCAAAAACAGTTCCGTTATAATAATCAAGCCCCCTTACAAGACGGGAATTTATATTGTATTCAACACCCGCGGACTTTAATACGCCGCAGACAGTCTCAAAATGACTTTTACAATTATCGCAGATCAGGTCCAGGATGACCGGGGATTTTTCTATTACCGGAGCGCAATCCCTGTTCTTGCAGTCAAGCAGCCTCAGGGGATTAATATCCAGTCTTTTTGAGCAGTCCTCGCAGATTTCCGCGGTATGCTTTTTAAAATACCCGATCAGTTCTTTCCTGTAAGCGGTCCTGCAATCCGGGCAGCCAAGCGTGTTAAGTTCCACCCTTATATCGTCAATGCCGAGTTTTTTGTGGAAAAGGTCCAGCATTGATATGAGTTCCGCGTCAACATAAGGGCTGTCGCTGCCTATGGCTTCAAGCCCGAACTGGAAAAACTGCCTGTACCTTCCCTTTTGCGGCCTTTCGTACCTGAACATGGGGCCCCAGTACCATGTTTTAAAGACCCTGCCCTTCCATTCGGGACTGTTCATATAAGCCCTCATTATAGAGGCTGTTCCTTCCGGCCTTAAAGTTATGGAATCGCCGCCCCTGTCCGTAAAAGTATACATCTCCTTTGAAACGACATCCGTGGCCTCACCCACGGAACGCACAAAAAGCTCGGTCTTTTCAACAATGGGAGTAATACTCAGATTATATCCGAACGCGGAAAAAAAGCCGGCGGCAATGCCCCGCAATCTTTCCCAGCCGGCACTCTCCGGCGGCAATATATCTTTCATTCCTCGTAAAAGCTGTATCATGACATTAATTCCAAACGGCTTAACCTTAACACTATAGAAGGATTCGGACAACTGGTTTTCGGCCCGGATTGAAAGCAACCTGTTTCAAGAGTACAGTTGCCAAATTACGAAAAAAATATTAGCAATAAATAATGAAGTCTTCCGCAACCATACTTGACCGCGTTTACGGGCTTGCCGATACCGGCATCAAGCTGGGTCTTGATAACATGCGCAGGGCGATGGAACGCCTTGAACTTGACCTGTCCGGGATGCGGCTCATTCACGTTGCCGGAACAAACGGCAAGGGCAGTACCTGCGCCATGCTGCAGTCCCTTATAATGCGCCATACGGACAGGAATATCAAAACCGGTCTTTATACATCCCCGCATCTTTTGCGTTTTAATGAACGAATTAGAATCAACAACGATCTGATAAGTGATGAAGACATAGACAGAATAGGCGGTAAGATCATGGAAAAATGCCGTGACATAAGCCTGACTTTTTTTGAATTCACGGCCCTGCTTGCCTTTATATATTTCGCGGAAAATAAAGTCTCGTTTGCAGTAATAGAAACAGGCCTTGGCGGCAGGCTTGACGCGACCAATGTTATCACACCGGAGATTGCCGTAATCACCAGCATAGGCATAGATCACACAAGTTACCTGGGAAACACCATTGAAGAAATTGCCCGCGAGAAAGCCGGCATATTCAAGAAGGGATCAAATGTTATAATATCCGGAACTCCCTGCAACCTGCTCTTAAAAAAAGAGGCTGTCTCCAGGGGGGCAAGGGCTGTTTATTCACTCGGCGAAGACATTCTGCTTTCTGTTGAGAAAAACGGAAGTTTCTCGGTAAAAATTAAAAATGAGGCTGTTTTTGATAACCTCAGCAAATCCCTGAGGGGGGCGCACCAGTACTACAATGCCGCAGCCGCGGTTACGGCCCTTTTCCTGCTCGATCTCCCGGCTTCTCCAGACAGCATTAATGATGCCCTTGCCAAAACGGAATGGAAAGGGAGGTTGCAATATCTGAATTACAGGGGTAGTGATGTCCTGATAGATGTAAGCCATAACACTGAGGGGATACGCGCCTTGATTGACTTTTTGCGTTCAAAATACGCGGGGAAAAAAATATCCGTTGCCTGTGGTTTTTTAAGGGATAAGGAATACGTATCAATGATAAATGAGCTTTCGCAGGTAGCTGAAAAAATATTCCTATTTCCCGTAACAACAGGGGACAGGGGACTTTCATACGATGATTATAACGGCAACGCCGGAATAACCGGTAACGGTAAGGTAACTGTATGCCGTAATTTCACCGAGGCCGCGTCCAATATCATAAATGGAAACGGAGTCCGGGTTTTTACGGGATCAACGTACAACTATGAAAACATTTACAACTATTTCAAGGGTGAGCAGGTATGTATTTAGTAATACTAATCTTTACCTTAATGACCCTGAACATACATTCCGAAACCGAGCGATCCAGGTTTGCCGCGGACCGGTACAAAAGAAAGGGGAGCGAGAACAAGGTAATACTGGACGGCAACGTGCGCATTCTCAACGGCAAAAGCCTGCTTAACGCGGACCATGTGGAACTTAACACGGTCACCGACGATTTTACAGCAACCGGTAATATCAGTTTTAAGGGAGAGGATTTTGAATTAAGCGGGATGGAATTACAGGGAAACATGAGTTCTCCCAAAGGCACACTGAGCAAGGGGAAAATAGTCGCCGGAAAAGACATTGTGGAAGGAAATAACATACAAAGGCTCAGCAGAAACCAGTTCAAGCTCAATGAAGGGAGGTATACAAGCTGTTCAACCGAACCCGCCGACTGGAGGCTGTACGGCAACAACATTGACATGACTATCGGGGAGTACGCGTTTCTGGACAATGTTATTGTCGAAATTTTCGGCCTGCCGCTTTTATATATTCCCTATCTTGCAGTGCCTCTGAAAACCGAAAGGCAGTCCGGCTTTCTGCCACCTGATTTCGGTTTCGGCAGCGACGGTTTTAATATACACGAATCATTGTTCGTGGTCCTTTCAAGAAGCCATGACATGACTTTTACGATGGGGCATTACAGCAAAAGGGGCTTAAAACAGGGCTTTGAATTCAGGTCGGCCTTTGCCGAGGAATCAAACAGCAACCTTTATTACTTCCACGTTAACGATAAAAAATTCGAAAAAATGCTCGTGAACGGCGAGCCCCTGGGCAGGTCGCAAAGGCACGGGATGAAACTCGACCAGATATTCCGGCTAAGCGACGAAACATACGCTAAAACCATGATACGGTTTGCCAGCGACGATGATATGCCAAGGGACTTTCCGGACGAAATTGAAGGCAACGCCGACCCCGCGCTTGAAAACAAGCTGGTGGTAATGAGCAGGACGACCAACGTGGCATACACCGCGGAATTCGCCTATTACGAAAACCTGCTCAGCGTAAACCCCCTTGAAAACAACAATGCCCAGCTTCAAAAACTTCCCGAGCTGAGGCTCAACGTTGCCAAGACAAAAATATCCGAATTCATGGTTGAAGGTGACGTTTCGTACCTTAACATATACAGATCGGGCCTTGCTTACGATGACTATAACAATAATTCCGTTTTCAACAGCGATGAATTCATAAGAACAGGCCAGAGGATTGATGTATTCCCCAGGGTTTCCCTGCCCGTAACTACAAGATACATAAGGGTCACACCCGAGGCGGGCTTAAGGTATGATTTCTACCATTTGCCCATTGACGGCAACGCGCAGCGATCATACGCGGAAGCAAAGACCAACGTCGCGACCGAATTTTCGAGGGTGTACCAGAGGGACAAAACAAAACATTACAGGGCGGTCAAGCATACCATAGAGCCTTTCATGGAGCACAGGGTAATACCTACGGTATACCAGTCCGATCACCCTTTTTTTTCCAACACGAGGGATGACATGACATCACCCATGTTTGATTCCGTGGACAGCATAGACAAAACCCATACAATCACATACGGAATAACAAACCGCATGCTTGTAAAATACATAAGCAGCCTTGCCTCGGGCGAAGTTATCCCTGCCGCGGACCTTGATGCCCCGGACATGTCCTGCCCGGACTGCGCCGGAGGACAGGAAGCACAGGCGGGATCACCGGTTAAAAACAATGCTAATGACTTTTTCATGAAGGGCAGCAGCGATGAATTTTTAGGCACCAGAAAAAACACCGACGTTCAGAACGATACAGGCACGGGAAGTCCCGGAGCCTCCGGCAAAACGGAACCCGGTCCCGCGGACAGCGTCGAAGAAAGCTTTACCGTTATGCAACCCCTGTTATGGAAGATATACCAGAGTTACGACTTCCTGGATACAACGGGCCAGCCCTTCGGCTACCTGTATTCGAACATCTGGGGAAATTATGCGTGGTTCAACCTCGTGCTTCAAAAGTTTTACAATGTTTATACTAAAAAAATGGGCATAAACACCACCATGATAGCAAGTTCAGGGCATAAATACGTAAGCCTGGGCTACTCGTACGATAAAACCGCAGAAAACAGGCGTACGGACCAGATGAGGCTGGGCTTCGGGTTTGATATATGGCGCTTTCGCACAAATACAAGGTTCATACTTAACAACGAGGTTAGGGGAACGTTGCTTGACAAGATGCGGGACAAGTTTTTCAGTATAGCCTATAACCCGCCGTCGTCATGCTGGACCATACTGCTTTCTGCAAGGGACCCGTATGACAAGGACGGTTTTGACATAAAGATCACGTTTAACCTTCTGATAAGCGGCCAGGCAGTGGGATTCGGCAAAGAGAGCGGGTTCTGGAACAAGTTTTAAGAGTGAACTTTTAAAATGATCTTAATAAATCTTCCACTCCATGGTGATTAAAGGGAATCGCGGTCATAGCCTGGCGCTCAGTAGTTAACACGCTGACCCCGTGCGGAACTCCTGATATAGGCCTGCTTATAATACTCTCGACACCTTTTCGTCTTAATAAACCGATAATAGCATTTTCACCGGCAGTAAAAAAATAACCCGGACGTGTCCCTACAATTTCCGTAAGAGAAACTGAAAATGTTCCACCAACTGGAACGGGAACAAACATACCGATCATAATACCCATTCTTATATCCTGCTTAACGTTTTCATCAGCCCAGGAACCGGAACTTCTTGTATGTATATGATCAAGCCCGTTACGTACACGTACAAGCTGACCGTTATTGGCCATGTAACCGCTTAAAAGCTCAGGAGCGCAGTTCCGTAATTCCTCAAGAAAGTCCCTTGAGCCTGACGGGATCCTGATACCCGT
>JAFGOL010000289.1 GCA_016926495.1 Oligoflexia bacterium | reverse complement strand
CCAACCTTGATCTTCAGGGAATAATCAATGCCGGTCTTTTTATTCCTGAACCTCACCAGATGTTCACCGGGACTTACCCTGAATCTTGACAATGATTTAAACCTTGAAACGAGCCTGCCGTCAATATATATCAAAACCGGCGGAGCCACATTAAGAGTGAGGTATCCGGCCGTGCCTGCAAAGCCCGGGACCGGACTGAGTGTCAGGGATAAATTGCTGGTCCTTTTCTTTAAGGTAAAATATCTCGACAGTTTTTTGTAACCGTCTGATTCAAGGGTAATGTTATATCGCTTCCCTATTTTAAGATCGGTCAGATCAAGAGGGGTCATCCCAACCCTTTTATTGTCAAGGTAAACAAAAGCACCTGCGGGCTGACTGGTAAGATAAAGGGTCGCGTTAACGTCGGGCTGCGTCTCCGGAACCTCGGGACGGGATTCTTCGGGAGCCTGGTAAACATCCTGCCCGGTAACGGGTTCGGTTTCCGTTTGCGCCGGCCCGGCTTCCACTGCTTCGGGTGTTTTCTGCTTTACAATATCGCCTACCGTCTGCCTGCCTCCGTCCAAATCCAGTCGCTGACCGGGTGTATCCTTTTTCAGATAATCGCCGAATAAAATAAAAACAGCGACTACAACCAGTACCGCAAGGGCAAGCTTTGTTATAATATTTTTTTTATCCGTAAGAAAATCCAGGTTGATCCGTTCTTTTTCGGGTTCAGACGCTTTTTTAATGTATTCGGTCCCGGCATCGAAGAAGGTAGCTTCAGGATTGCTGCGAGGTGAAGGTTTTGATGATTTTGTCATTATTGTTTTTTCGTCCGCAATAATACCTGTTTCCTTTCCAATCTCCGACGTATTGGACGTGACTACGGTCCTGGCTCCCGCGTCCCAGGCGTCAGGCACCCTGGTTTTCTGCTCAGCGCCCGAAGGTCTTGCCAGAGGATTGCTTATCCTGGTCCTGTCGTCTTCCCTGGCGTCTGTCCATGAATAGGAAGGCATACTGTTTTCTATTTCCTTTATTCTTTTCCTGTCCTGTAAAATTTCGGTGCTGAACATGTCCTTTATGTATTTTGCGAGTTTTGAACAGGTATACGACGGATAATGCTTGTAAAGATAATGCACAAGAGCCTCGTGCATTTCAATGGACTGCTGGTACCTCTTGTTCCTGTCCTTTTCAAGTCCCTTAAGCACTATGGACTCAAGTTCCTTGTCAATACCGGGTTCTATCCTGCTCGGCGGCGGGAAATTGCATTGCTGGATCTTTTTAAGGGTATTGAGTTCATTATCCGAAAGAAAGAGCCTTTCGCCCGTAAGCATTTCGTAAAAAACAGTGCTGACGGAGAAAATATCAGTCCTCTTATCGAGTGTATCGCCGTTGGCCTGCTCGGGGCTCATGTAGCCGAACTTGCCCTTGAGTATGCCGGCGCGTGTTTCCTCCATTTTACCCTTTGCCTTGGCGATCCCCCAGTCAATGATCTTAACTTCGCCTTCAAAAGACACCATGATGTTCTGCGGACTCATGTCCCTGTGTATTATATTAAGGGATTGATTTGTAACAGGATCGTACTTCATGTGGGCGTAATGCAGACCCTTGAGTATTTCGCTTATAATGTAGCAGGAGGAATCTATGGGAAGGCCTGCGCGCGCCGACTGGCATTTCTGCAATACCTGCCTCATGTTACGGCCGTCGACAAATTCCATTTCGTGATAATATTTATCGTCGATAACTCCGAAATTGGTAATCCTTACTATGTTGCTGTGATTAAGTGTCGAGGCTATCCTTGCCTCGTCAACAAACATGGCGTTGAATTCCGGGTTCTGCGTATACGACGGCAGTATGCACTTGATGGCTACAACGCGTTCAAAACCCTCCATGCCTATGGTCTTGGCACGCCAGATCTCCGCCATGCCTCCCACCGCGATCTTGTCCAGGAGATAATACTCGCCAAACTTTACAGGGACATTTGAACCCATTAATATTTAAGCCTTGAACGGATTATACGCTTCTATGCTTTCACCGCGCTGCGCGCCGACTGATAGCATTACAAGGGGTATTCCCGCCCGTTCCACGATCCAGTTAACATAGTTCCTGGCATTTTCGGGAAGCTCGTCAAGGCTGCTCGCTCCTTTAATATCTTCTTTCCATCCGGGTAAGATTTCGTATATTGGTTTTGCCTCGTACAACACTGAGATATCGTATGGAAATTCATCGTACCTTTTTCCGTTGATCTCGTAAGCGACCGCGACTTTGATTTCGGGAAATCCGGACAGTATGTCAATCTTGGTCAATATCAGTGATGTTATGCCCGCGTACCTGATCGCGTATCTCAACGCGACCATGTCAAGCCAGCCGCAGCGCCTGGGCCTGCCGGTTGTGGCGCCGTATTCACCGCCCTGAAACCTTAAAAGATCGCCGACCTCGCAGTTAAGTTCGGTAGGCATGGGGCCTTCACCGACCCTTGTTGTATACGCCTTTGCCACTCCCACGATATTCTTAAGAAATGCGGGAGAAACACCGGCACTCACTGCTGCCGCTGCCGGGGTTGTGTTGGATGAAGTCACGTAAGGATAAGTGCCGCCGTTAAGGTCGAGCATTATGCCCTGCGCGCCTTCAAAAAGGATGTTTTTGTTTTCCCTGCACATATTCCACAGGAGCAGTGATGTATCGTCAATATAAGGGGCCAGCTGCTCACCGAATTTAAGTGCCTCGTCAAAAAGCTTGTCAAACGCAAAAGGGGTTTCTTCGAGATAGTTTTTAATATAATAATTTCTGTCATCAAGGATTATTTCAAGCCTTTCCTTAAGGACTTCGGGATGCAGCAAGTCGCCCACCCTTATGCCGCGACGGGCTGCCTTGTCTTCGTATGTGGGTCCTATACCCCTGCCGGTAGTTCCAATCTTGGCCCTTGCCCTTTTGATCTCGCGTAAATGGTCTACCATGATGTGATAAGGCATCGTGACATGCGCCCTCGCGCTGATCTTAAATCTGGAAGGACTTATATTACAACCGGCGTCTTTCAACATACCGATTTCGGAAAGCAGGGTATTAGGCTCAATTACCACATTATCAGCGAGTATGCACAGGGGTTTTTCCCGCAGAATACCGGCCGGGATAAGGTGCATTACTATTTTTTTTCCGTCTATTACAAGCGTATGGCCCGCGTTGCTGCCACCCTGATACCTTACAACCGCATCGGCAAGACCGGCATAATAATCAACCATCTTGCCCTTGCCTTCATCCCCCCACTGAGATCCAACAATTACTACAGATGACACTTGAAACACCCCCTATTTACGAAAATACACTTGATGACAGTCCCCTTTTCGCATCAAAACAGGTATATCATGAACTAAAAATACTACAAATAAATTTTTCTCTAAAGCAATGAAGCAATAAGATCGCCCACTTCGGTAGTTCCCATGCCCATTTTACAAGCTGCCATGCCCTTTATTTTGCCCGACGCCAGCGACTTTTCCAGCGCGTTTTCAATGGAATCGGCGGCTTCCTTCGCGCCAAGAAAGTCCAACATCATCTGGCCTGCGGCTATCGCGGCAATGGGATTTATAACATTTTTCCCGGTATGTGACGGTGCCGAGCCGCCTATAGGCTCGAACATTGAGAGCCCTTCGGGATTGATATTTCCGCCCGGAGCTGTTCCGATACCGCCCTGAATAACGGCTGCGAGATCGGTAATAATGTCACCGAACATGTTGCTTGTTACAAGGACATCGTAATTTTCCGGTGTTTCAACAAACCACATGGTTGTTGCATCGACGTTTTCATAGCGTCGTTTAATACCGGGATAATCCTTTTTACCCACTTCCTCGAAAACCCTCATCCACAGGTCACCCACGTATGTTAACACGTTGGTTTTATGGGCAAGCGCGAGGCAGTTCTTTTTATTTCTCTTTTTGGTATATTCAAAAGCATACCTTATGCATCTTTCGACTTCGTGCCTGGTATATATCATAAGCTGCGTTGCTACTTCATCGCTGCTGCCCTTTTTGGATATACCGCCCTGCCCCGTGTAGAGTCCGGCTGAATTTTCCCGCACGACCACGAAATCAATGTCCTCGTGCGTCTTGTTTTTTATGGGTGTTTCAACACCCTTGTATAATTTTACAGGCCTGAGATTTATATACTGATCGAATTCAAACCTGAGTTTCAGCAAAATATCCTTTTCAAGTATTCCGGGCTTAACGTCGGGATGCCCCATGGCGCCCAGGTATATGGCATCGTGGCTCTTTAGCTCCTTAACGGCGCTGTCGGGCAGGGTCTCCCCTGTCCTCAGGTATCTTTCCCCGCCGAAATCATAATAATTGTAATTAAGTTTGATACCGGATTTTGACGCAGCGGCATTCAGTACTTTCACGCCTTCGGCGATTACTTCAGGGCCTGTTCCGTCTCCCGGCATTACAGCGATGTTGAACGTTTTTGCCATAGTATTAACTCCTTTTTATACACCCATTTTTCTTTTTCCGTATTCCATAAGGCCGCCCGCACTAAGCAGTTCCTGCATGAATTCGGGTATAGGCTTTACAACATATTCTTCTTTTTTGGTATTATTTTTTATAAGACCGTTTGATGCGTCTATTTCAATCAAATCACCCTCTGAAATCCTGTCGCATGCCTTGTCGGATTCAAAAATGGGAAGTCCTATATTAAAGGAATTCCTGTAAAAAATCCTGGCGAAGCTTTTTGCGATCACGCACGAAACCCCGGATGCCTTTATGGAAAGGGGGGCATGCTCCCTTGACGACCCGCTGCCGAAATTCTTGCCAGCTACAATGATATCGCCTTTCTGCACCTTGCCCGCGAAGGTTTTGTCCGCGTCTTCCATGCAATGCTTTGCAAGCTCTGACGCCTCTGATGTGTTAAGGTAACGCGCGGGGATTATAACGTCGGTATCAATATCGTCACCAAATTTCCAGACTTTGCCTTTAAGTTCCATTTTTGCCTCCTCTACAGTTCTTCGGGACTGGCTATACGGCCTGTGATCGCGGATGCCGCGGCGATAGCCGGAGAAGCAAGATAAACACCGCTTTCGGGGTGTCCCATTCTTCCCACAAAGTTCCTGTTTGTTGTCGCAACGGAAACCTCGCCCTTTGCGAGTATTCCCATATGGCCGCCGAGACAGGGACCGCACGTCGGCGGAGAAAAGACACATCCTGATTTTACAAAGGTCTCGATAAGACCTTCCTTCAGTGCCTGTAAATATACCTCCTGGGAACCGGGAAAAATAATGCATCTTACGCCGGAATCCACATTTCTGCCTTTCAGTATTTCTGCCGCGACCCTCAGGTCCTCTATCCTGCCGTTTGTGCATGAACCTATGACTGACTGGTCAATTCTCACCTTTCCAACCTTTGAAATCGGTTTTGTGTTTTCGGGCAGATGGGGAAAGGAAACCTGCGGTTCTATCTTGCCGCAGTCATACTCAATTACCTTTTCATATTTTGCATCAGCGTCAGCCTTGTAGATTGTATATTTTTTTTTCGCCCTTTCCTCCATATATTTAACCGTGGTCCGGTCCGCTTCTATCAAACCCGCCTTGCCTCCGGCCTCTATTGCCATGTTTGACATTGTAAGCCTT
>JAFGOL010000288.1 GCA_016926495.1 Oligoflexia bacterium | reverse complement strand
TTGAAACGACAAAAAAGATAAAAAACGAAGTTAAGAAGGGTGAGTTCAAATCATATATCCCGGGCAAAACCATGGGAATGATTTTTGAAAAATCTTCCACAAGGACGAGGGTTTCATTCGAGGTGGGCATGCTGCAACTTGGAGGGCACGCGCTGTTTTTGTCTTCAAGGGACATACAGATAGGGAGAGGCGAAACCGTCGAAGATACAGCCAGGGTGCTTTCAAGGTACGTGGATGTTATTATGGCAAGGACCTATGAGCATTCCAAGGTTGAGGACCTTGCAAAGTACTCTTCAGTTCCCGTTATTAACGCCCTTACCGATTTTTTGCATCCGTGCCAGGCCCTCACGGATTATTATACAGCGGTCGAACAGGGCAGGGATTTAAAGGGGCTTAAATTTACATACGTAGGTGACGGTAACAACGTCGCGCATTCACTGATGCTGACCGGCGCTGTTTTGGGCGCGAACGTCGCCATAGCGTCTCCTGCTGATATGTCGCCGGATAAGGAAGTTTGCGAAAGGGCACAGGCACTTGCCTCGAAATCGGGCGGCTCGGTGCTCGTTACAACCGACGCGGGGGAAGCATGTAAAAACGCCGATGTTATATATACCGATGTGTGGGCGTCCATGGGGCAGGAAAGCCAGTTTGAAGCCAAAATGAAATCCCTGAAACCGTACCAGGTTAACAGGGAGCTTTTTTCCCTTGCCAAAAAGGACGCGCTGTTTATGCACTGCCTGCCTGCCCACAGGGGCGAAGAGGTTACGGCGGATGTGATTGACAGCCCCAATTCCGTTATATTCGACGAAGCGGAAAACAGGCTTCATGTGCAGAAAGCGATAATACTTTTTCTTATGGGAAAATAAATGAACGCCCAATTTCATCCCATAGTGGAACGCATAGCCAATGGAGTAAACATTCCGGTAGCAAGGGTTGATTCGGTGCTCAATCTTTCATCTGACGGCGGGACCGTCGCGTTTATCGCGCGTTACAGGAAGGAGCAGACAGGGGGATTGGACGAGGTTGCCATAAGGTCCGTACTTTCCGAAAGGGACAGGATACTTGATATCCTGGACAGGCAGCAGACAATAATAAAATCCGTCGAAGAGCAGAAAAAGCTTACGCCCGAACTAAGGACCAGAATACTTTCAACGTTTTCGAGGACGGAGCTTGAAGATATATATGCTCCGTACAAGAAAAAGAAAAAAACAAAAGCCGATATAGCGCGTGACCTGGGCATAGAGCCTTTCGCCGAAACCATTCTCAAGCAAAGAATAGAGGAGGGTGACTGCCTGCGTTTTGCAAGGAGCTACCTTGACCCGGTAAAAAAGCTGACCCAGCCCGAAGCAGTGGTGGAGCATGCTGTTAACATAATAGTGGAGATGATAGCTCACGATGTTGATCTCAAAAAGTCGGTGAGGGCACATACTTTCAACACGGGCTCCGTCTTTTCAAAAAAAGCCCCCCGTTTCAGCGAGGATCATTCCAAGTTCGAGACCTATTATAATTACAGGGAAAAAATAAAAAACCTTGTGCTTCCAAAAAATTCCCACAGGATACTGGCAATAAGGAGGGGATTTGCGGAGAAGGTGCTTTCCATAGGTGTAGAAGCCGAACCGAAATCATGCATAGATATTATTGCCGGGTCATATCTTAAAAATCCCAAGTCCATTTTTTATCCTCTGGTAGAGCGGGCCGTTGCCACCGCGTACAACGATTACATGCAGTCGTCCATAGAGCTTGATATTTTTAACGAATTAAAGGAAATTGCCGACGGGGAAGCTGTTCATGTTTTTTCCATGAATGTTAAGGACCTGCTTTTGTCTTCTCCGCTGGGCGAAAAGGTTGTTACGGGCGTTGATCCGGGATTCAGGACAGGCTGCAAGATCGTTGTTACAGACAGAAACGGCAAACTTCTTGATTACGCGACCATATACCAGAACGAACCCCATAATAAGGCTGAAGAGGCCGAAAGCCTGTTGCTTGAATTCTGGCGCAAACATTCGGTGGAAGCGGTTGCCATAGGTAACGGGACAGCATCAAGGGAAACGGAAAAATTTATTAACGGTGTTATAGAGAAAAATTCCCTTAAGGACAGGATTATATCCGTTGTCGTAAGTGAAGCCGGCGCTTCCATATACAGCGCTTCGGATGTTGCCAGGGAGGAATTTCCTGACCTGGATATCACGTACAGGGGAGCTGTAAGCATAGCAAGAAGACTGCAGGACCCGCTGGCGGAACTGGTCAAGATCGAGCCCAGATCAATAGGGGTGGGCCAGTATCAGCATGACGTGGACCAGAAGCTGATCAAGGAAAAACTGGAGGCCGTCGTTGAGGACTGTGTCAATTATGTGGGCGTTGATCTTAACACGGCAAGCACGCAACTGCTTTCTTACGTGTCCGGTATCGGCAAAAGCCTGGCGGCCTCGATTGTTCAGTTCAGGAACGAGAATTCGTCCTTTGCGGAAAGGGCCCAGCTTATGAATGTTCCGAAGCTGGGTGAAAAATGCTTTGAGCAGGCCGCGGGATTTCTGCGGATAAGGAACGGAGTAAACAGGCTTGATAATACCGCCGTACATCCTGAAAGATACGAACTCATAAGCACAATATGCTCAGCCTCGGGTAAGAATATTGAAGAGGTCATAGGGAATGATGAGCTTATAAACGGCATATTCGGTTCTCCCGAGTCCGTGAACATACTTGGCGAATTCACGGTAAAGGATGTAATGGAGGAACTTAAAAAACCGGGCAGGGATCCCAGGACCGAATTTAAAAAGATAAGCTTTAATGATAATCTGGCAACTATCGACGATGTAAAAACCGGAATGATAGTTAACGGTGTGGTGAGCAATATTACCAATTTCGGGGTTTTTGTCGATATAGGCATTCACGAGGACGGGCTCATACACATATCCGAGCTTACCGGGCACGGATTTGTAAAGGATCCCAGGGATGTTGTATCACTGGGAGCGGAGATTAAAGCTAGGGTAATAGCCGTGGATATAGGGAAAAAACAAATCTCGCTCTCTGTAAAACAACTGGTCCCCCCTGCAAGTGTTGAGCGCCCGAAAAAGAGGTTTGATAAGGGACAGGAAAAAGGCAGGCAGGCAGGGTCAGGGGACAAAAAGCCCGCGCATAAAAAACCCATGCATAAAAAAGAGAACAGGTCTCCGCGTATTGACCCGAATTCTCCTTTTGCCTCACTGGCAAGCATAAGGGACAAGGTGAAAAAATCAGTTGATTAATAGTTGGTTTAGAGATTAAATATCAATTACTTAGGGGGCGGTTTGGCCGAGGGATTAAAAATTCTTGTTATCGATGATGAGGAAGCCATAAGGTTTCTGATCAGGCGCTATCTTGAAAGCTCCGGGTTCGTAGTTGCTGAAGCATCGAACGGAAAAGAAGCCCTTTCAATGATTGATAAAACTTATGCGGCCCAACTCGTGGATATTAATATGCCTGTTATGGACGGTATTCAGTACCTGGAAGAATTGAAAAAAATGTCACTGAACATTCCCACGCTTATAGTGACAGGGCATCTTGACGAGGTGGAATACCCCGTCCTGAGAAAGCCTTTCCAGAAGCAAACTCTTATCGATGCCCTTAATTCGGTTTTACAATAATCAGTTTTCCGTTCCGTAGTTTGAAAGAAAAGTAACGTCTATTGCAAATATTTCATAGTTGGAATTATGTTCATTGTTACTGTTTCTCAGTTTGCCCTCAACCAGTACCTTGGAACCCTTACGAAGCATCCTTGCGCAGGCGTCGGCTGTTTTTCCCCATGTACTGATATGGTGCCAGTCCGTCCTGATGATCTTTTCGCCGTCAACTTCCTTGATGAATTCGTTTGT
>JAFGOL010000287.1 GCA_016926495.1 Oligoflexia bacterium | reverse complement strand
CGGGATTTTTAGCCTTTTCCAGTCCCATTTTCCGAAGCTGCTTTACGGCTAGCGGACCCGTACCGTCCTGGGTCAGACATACATCCACATTAGCGACGGTAAAGTCACCGGACCTGACCTCTTTTCCCGCGTGTGAACTGATTATCTTTTCAACCAGGGTCATTCCCATCTTCTATTCACCATACTCGTGCTTACGATAGTTAGGCGCAACCGCAGCAAGCTCCTCAAACATTATGTCTATTCCGATCACTCCAAGTATTTTTTTATCATCGTCTATTATAGGCGCCGATACCGTAAAACATAGTTCACCTGTAATAAGAGATGTATAAAAATCAGAAACGTGGGGTTTTTTGGTTCTTATGGGTTCTTTAAACCACTTCCTGTTTGAAAAATCCAGATCAAAAGCATAGTTATCGTATTTTTTCTTATACTCCTTCTGCGTAATATTTGAAGTGATCCTTTCGCCTTTTGTATTTATAACGTACATGAACTGCATAAAATGGTACATGTTGTCGTAAGACAGCAGAATAGGCTCGATCTTAACCGGATCCATGGTTTTTATTTCAGGCCGCTCAAGTATTTCTTCCAGTATACCCAGTGCCAGCATCTCCACCCTTGCGTAAAGCTTGTCAAAATCAGACTCAACCAGTTCAGGCATGTGTATCTTTACCTGTTCCGTCATTTCTTCGTTGGAAATTATTGTTGTTCTTCCGTCAAGGTACTGTTTTTCTATCCAGTCGTTAATCCTTTTTATACCCGGATGTCTTTTATTTATTGAATCCACCATTTTTCTGCTTTTCAATAAATGCGTATTTATCCAGTGGGCAATACTCGCAACACCCGTTTTATCCGCGATGGATACATCAAGGGTCCTGTTCAGGAGTTTCTCCGTATTAAAGACAGAATAGATTTCCTTGTTCTTAATGATTCCGTCAGCATGTATACCCGCCCTGGTTGTATTAAAATCCTTACCGAGGAAGGGATAATTGTTGGGTATCTTGTAGTTAAGTTCATTTTCAAAATATTCCCCAATCTCGGTAATTACCGTGGTGTCAACCTTCATTTTTTTATTTCCGAAAAGGCTGAGATATTCAATAACCGCGGCTTCAAGAGGAGAATTTCCGGTTCTTTCCCCTATACCCAGCAACGAAGTATTAACGGCACAGCAACCGTAAAGCCAGGCGGCAACGGAATTAACATGAACCTTGTGCAGGTCATTATGGCCGTGCCATTCAAGCTGTTCCGAGGGCACCTCGCCATACTTGATAAGGCTGTTAATAATTTTAGGAACACTTCTGGGCAGGGTTGCGTTAGGAAATGAAACTCCGTAACCCATCGTATCGCATGCCCTTATTTTAATTGGAATTCCGCTCTGTCGCTGAAGTTCCATCAGTTCCCTGACAAATGGTATAACAAATCCGAAAAAATCCGCCCTTGTTATATCTTCCAGATGGCATCTGGGCGTAATTCCCGCATCAAGGGCGGCGCTGACAATCTCCAGGTATGACGTCATTACCTGTTTTCTGGTCTTTTTCAGTTTCAAAAATATATGATAGTCTGAAACCGAGGTCAGTATTCCGGTTTCTTCAATCTTCATTTCCTTTACAAGCTTGAAATCCTCCTTATTTGCCCTTATCCAGCCGGTAATTATCGGAAATTTATATCCAAGATCACGGCACTTATCCACTGCTTCCCTGTCTTTTTTGCTGTACAGGAAAAACTCGGTTACCCTCACAAGGCCCTTTGGGCCGCTCAGTTTATGAAGATATTTATAAAGCTGAACTATCTGTTCAACAAGGTACGGAGGCCTGCTCTGCTGGCCGTCACGGAAAGTTGTATCCGTAATCCATACGTTTTCAGGCAATGCCGGCAGAATATATTCATTATCAAAAGTTAACCTGGGTACTTCGTCAAAAGGAAACAATTTTCTGAAAAGTTGAGGTTCTTTAACATCATTGAGCTTAAACATAATATACCTCCAATTATGAAATCGATTAAAGCATTACACTATTACGGGGGATTTGCTAAGCAATATTTGTTGATACGGGTATTAATATTTCTTATATTACTTGAATACTCATAAACTTTATTAATATAGTTAACCCAAAGCTACGTCGAGAAACATCATCAGGGCAAAACCGAGCATGGTACCTATTGTTGAATAATCCGAGTTGCCGCTTGTTTGCGATTCAGGTATTAATTCCTCAACAACGACATATATCATGGCACCTGCCGCGAAGCTAAGGGCATACGGCAGAATTGGCTCAGCCATTGAAACAGCTACAGCACCGGCCACACCCGCCACAGGCTCAACGATACCAGACAGTTGTCCGTACCAGAAAGCCTTCAGCCTGGAAAAGCCCTCCCTTCTTAAAGGAGCCGAAACAGCAAGTCCTTCAGGAAAATTCTGCAATCCTATGCCGAACGCAAGGGCCACGGCGCCGCCCAGGGTAGCTTCCGGAAGCCCGTGGGCCACGGCACCGAAAGCAACGCCTACAGCAAGACCTTCGGGTATATTGTGCAGCGTAATGGCAAGTATAAGAAGCATGCTTCTTTGCCAACCGGTTTTAATACCTTCCGCTTTTTCCATTGGGAGCCCCATGTGCAGGTGAGGGAGAATTTTGTCTATAATCCAGAGGAAAAACCCTCCTGATAAAAATCCCACCAGAGGAGGCAGCCACGTAATACCGCCTTTAGCCTCGACCATGCTTATGGCCGGGGCAAGCAGGGACCAGTAGCTTGCCGCGATCATAACACCCGCAGCGAAACCGAGCATGGAATCAAGAAGCTTTTTATCTATCCGCTTTACAAAAAACACACCACCAGCGCCCAGTGCGGTAACAAGCCAGGTAAACAGTGTGGCAAGCAAAGCCTGGTATACGGGTGGCAGACCTGTAAGGAAATTTATCATATGTACGGATTTTTCAGCATTTTGCTTTTTTTGTCAATCCCGCGGTTTTTTTCTGTTAAAAGCTAAACTCGGACGAAGCTTTTTTGTCTAACTTATTGAAATAACAAGACAAAATAGCAGAGATTTTAAAGTCCAAGTCCCTAAAATCCTTGTTCGCCACTCCATAATTAAAGAATAAACCATGTT
>JAFGOL010000286.1 GCA_016926495.1 Oligoflexia bacterium | reverse complement strand
ATCCGGATTCATCCTGTTCTTATACGTAATATAGAAAAAACCGCCGCACAGGAATATACATATCGAGAATATCTGTAAAATAGTAATCGCGTCAGCACCGACGGTTGTAGGACTTCCCACAGACCACTCAAACAACTTGAGATACGCGGCCTGGCCGATGCCTATTCCCGCGGGAGCAACAGGCAGGGCCGTTGTGATCATACCCACGGGAACTATGAAAAAATACGTATACACGCTGAGATGCTCAAAGCCAAGCGCAAGGGTTATGAAATAAAACGACCAGATATTGAAAGCATGTGTAACAAAGGAAATAATTATGGAATATAAAAGTATCCGGGGTCTGTACCTGTACGCGTGAAACGCCGCGTATACCTTGTTAATTGCCTCAGAGAAAGGCAAAGTCCTGAATATTATCAACGTAATCCTGTGCCTGTAAATCCTCCTGGATAAGCCTGCAATAAAAAAAATACCAAGTCCGAGCAAAACTATATACAGGGTTATGCCCAATGTTTTAAGTGCAGGGTTATCATAAAAATTTTTGAAATTTACCGTGAGTCCCGCGCAGCCGATTATTATAAGAGCTATTAACCCGACTACCCTGTCGAGCAGTACCGTAAGTACGGCAGCCGTCTTTTTGTCCGGCGCCTTTCTGGCAATATACACGCTTTTTACCAAATCGCCGCCCACGGCACCCGGAAGTACGGTTGTAAAAAAGAGTCCGATAAAATTCAGGGAAATAACTTCCCTGGCGCTAAGGTTAATATCCTGTCCCCTGAGAAGCAGGAACCATCTGAAAAAATTAATCATAATGGCAGCCAGTACGCAGAAAAACGCAGCGACCAGGTATCCGTAATTATCCGTAGCACCGTAAATGGCGTGGATATCCAACTTACCCGTATAAAGAAGATACGCTACGAGGCCGAAAGCAACGCCAAACTTCAGCGTGTATACGGATATCTGCCTGAATTTCCTATTAATATTGTTTTTCATTATGTATCCTGATAAAAAGAAATCTATATATCACTTACGAGTTTTGGTAAAGGAGGTATTGTTTAATTGATCCGGGTACTGCTGCTCCTGATGCTTATACACGGCAACCTGCTTGCCCTTGATCCATACAAGCTTGAGCCGCTGGAACCTTTTGACGAGGAATATGACAAATCAGGAGGACAGAAAATCACGCCTACAGATGAACGGCCTCCGTTTCATACCGACGGTTTCTTCTTTGTGCCTCTCTACTCCAGGGTAAACGGGGGCGCTTCCGCTATGGGTTTTACAGGCGCCTATTATTTCCACAGGTACGGAGAGCATCCAGTAACATTACCGTGCTATTTCAGGACCGCCCTTTTATTCGGCGGGGATCAGTATATAGACGCAAATTTTATTTTCGATAATTACTGGAACAGTGATTTTGTAAACTTTTTCAACTCAATGTATATAAGAAACAGTGACGTACCTTATTACGAAACGGGTGTGGATATACAGCAGGAGCCCCAATACAGCGGTGCATATCATGAAACAGTTTTTGGAATAAATTCCCTGTATCGCATGAAATTCTCAAAAAGCGGCTACTGGGGCATTAAATACAATTTTGAATACAGCAGGCTTACCGGATTTTCCGGAGGCGGGCGTCTGTCCGGGCTCGGGATATCAATCAGCAACCTGAGGGTGGATAACATTTTTGCCCCGCGCGACGGAACATTTTACGAACTGACAAACATGTTTTACCTGAAATACTTCGGCAGCAGCAGTGATTTCGGCGAGCACATTGTTGACGCGAGGGAATACAATGTTTTCTGGAAAACCCATCTTCTTGCCCTGCAGTTTTACCTGATATCGATTACCGGTAACCAGCCTCCCTTTACCCGCCTTGCGAGGATTGGCAAAATACTCAGGGCGTACCCCTCTGAATTGTATGTGGACAGGCACGCGATAGCCCTGAAAGGAGAATACAGGATACTGCTCATACCAAGGGTTGTTGTCGTTGCTTTCCTGGAACTGGGATACAGCGCTGCAACCATACATGAATTCAGGCTGAACAACCACCTTTACTCATACGGAGGAGGATTGAGATACCTTATATATAAACCCCTTGATATCAACATGCGCCTTGACTACGCCATAGGACGAAATTCCAAGGTACTGCTTATAGGAATAGGAGAGGCGTTCTAGGCAAAATACTGCCTGATATACTGCTGCGCTTTTTCAACAGCCTCCAGTAATACCGGGGTCATTTTTTGCACCTGGGTAAATAAGGATAAAAGATTTTCGTGAGAATATTCGTGGGCAATTTCATTCCTGAGCAGTCTTATTTTGGTAAAGGCATCCGCGCTTGCTATTACGGATTTTTTCTCCGCCCTGTTCAGAATATCAACTATGGTACCTTCAGGCTCCAGTTCAACCGTATTTACAAGCCTCAGTATTTTTTGAATGAAAATATCCGAGAGCCTCGCAAAGCGGCTGGTAAGCAGTTCAAACCTGTCAAAATCCGAATCCGTAAAGTCTGTAATGGAATTTCTGCTTACGGAGGAAACAGCCTTATAAGCCCTGCCAAGCTGCCTTGCCGCGGCCTTCATGGATTCTGTTTCCTTTTCCAGAAGAGCAATTAATTTTTTCCTGTCGAGGTTCATAGCTTAATAGCTCCTGAAAAAGCAAGCTCGACAAATTCCGAGTCACTTGTTGTTTTAGCTATTATGATATCAATTTTCTGTTCAGGCAAATATTTAAATATCTCCGCCTTGATATTAATCTTATCATCAAAGGTCAGTTTTTGCGAAATAACAAGCAAATCAATGTCCCCGCCTTTTTTAGAGTCATCAGCCCTTGAGCCGTAAAGATAGATTTCGGCAACAGGATCAATTCCTCCTACTGCTTCCTTGATGACCGTAATTTCCCTTTGCGATAGCCTCATAAGATCATTGGTACCACCGGAACGAAGATTGTCAAGAAAAGCGCGTCAGGCTACCTTCTTGAACTCATCCAGTTCAAAAAACTCATCCTGGAAGAGTTCCGGCAGGGGGCTATCTATCAATTTATAAGCAATCAGGCAACTCAAAATAGACACTACTAAAACATTATATTAAACTTATAAAATACGGAGATCGTTTATGAGCCAAAAAAATAAAAAACCATTAACAATGCATAAAGCTGCCGAAATGGACAAAGATGAACTAAAAAACATCTTCTAAAAATGTTTGAAGAAAAAAAAAGCGATTTGAGTCAATTAAAACTAACTTCGGCCCAGATTCCAGTTTTTCAGGCTGCCTTTTTGAACTCATCGAGTTCAAAATCAGGAAACAAGATGACCGCGGGATGAACCTTCAGGGCCTTTGCCAATACCAGCGCCCTTTCTCTTCCTATCCGGCGTACTCCAGTCTCCATCGCCGAAATATTGGACTGGCTGATTCCGGTAAGTTCCGCAAGCTCATTCTGGCTGAGTTCCTGCAATTCCCTCAAAGTCCTCAACATCTCCGCAGGCGTGATTTTAATATTTACCCTTGCCTTGACAAAGCCTTTTTTATTCATTTTCTTCTTCCTCCCTTTTCAATACTCATGAGGATTAATTTCCACAACAAATACCTCTAAAAATTCCTTATTAACCTTGTAAATTACTCTCCATTTCCTGCCCAGCCGTGATGACCGGAATCCAAACAACTTTCCTTTTAAAAATTCATCCCTGAAACCTTTAATAAAAGACAGTCCCTGCGGACCTTCAAGTTCAACAATACGTTTCCATGCCTCATAACGGGCCAAAACGTCACGCGGTGTGCTTTTCAACTGCCTGATCACAGACTTTTTCTCATACACAGCCCACATACACAATAGTATATATATTCAATAGAATATGTCAACAGAAATTACCAAGATGAACTAAAAAACATCTTCTAAAAATGTTTGAAGAAAAAAAAAGCGATTTGAGTCAATTAAACTAACTTCGTCCCAGATTTCAGTTTTTCAGGCTGCGCTTTTATCTGTTTTTTAGACAAATTAATTTTTTCATTAGTAGCCATTTCGTATAAAGCCTCAGGAGCCATATCAACTTTACCGTCCAACCAGGTCAAAGTCCCATATTCAACCTTAAAGCTTTTAAAAATATTTATATTTTTCAATTCCTTAAAAATCTTCCCACTGGACAGATAAGAAGCCAAATCCGCAGTACCTGTCTTACCGTTTTTAAAGTACAACTT
>JAFGOL010000285.1 GCA_016926495.1 Oligoflexia bacterium | reverse complement strand
GCTTCGCAACGATCTCAATCCCGAGGCACTCAGCAGGATATAAAAAAAGGGGAGCTTTTGGCATCCCCTTTTTTTATATCCTGGCGGAGCCGACGAGACTTATTCGCTCGCGTCCGGCTCGCTCACCTTCGGTTCCTTCGCTTCGCTCAGTCATGAAATTTTTAGCATCCTGCTAAAAATTTTGAACTCCGGCACTTCGTGCCGATTTCAATCCCGAGGCACTCAGCAGGATATAAAAAAGGGGATGCTTTTGGCATCCCCCTTTTTTATATCCTGGCGGAGCCGACGAGACTTGAACTCGCGACCTCTGGCTTGACAGGCCAGCGTTCTAACCAACTGAACTACGACTCCGTAATAACCTTAAACCAAAGAACTACAAAAACCATATGCTATGTATTCCAGGCACATGGTAATGTCAATGGATAATCCTATAATGACTTAACGAGGTCAAGTAAAGAAAAAGGTTCCCTTACAAATATGCCTTCATCCACTGTCCCGGGTTCTTCAACCACCCTGAAACAGGAGGTCCTCCTGCCGAGTTCCTTTAATGAAGCAGAATGCAGAGCGTGCCCGCTTTTGTAAGCGACTATATGCGCAAGCAGGGAATAAGAGCCTGTTAACGACATGTCACCGAGTACGTCAAGAAGCTTATGCCTTACAAACTCATCCGGATAGCTGAGCATATCGGGATTAACAACGGCTTCGCCGTCCAGAACTATCGCATTGTTATAAGAGCCGCCCAGGACAAGACCGGCACTCTTAAGCTTTTCAGCCTGCTCGAGAAAGCCGAATGTTTTTGCCCTTGAAACTTCCGACAGGTAAGTTGAAGGATCATCTGTATATGAAAAATGCTGCAATCCTATCGACGGGTGTTTAAAATCTATCCTGCATGTAACCTTTAATTCGGAAGAAGGCAAAAGATAAACAAACCTGTCCTGGTGCGTAACCGAAACAGGCTTTACCACCTGCAAAAAGAGCCTGGGCTTATTTTGCGTAACAAATCCGGTATCGACTATTGCTTCGGCATATATTCTTGAGCTTCCGTCAAGTATGGGCAGTTCAGGGCCTGATACCTCAATATACGCGTTATCAACCCGCAGTCCCCTTAGAGCTGAAAGCAAATGTTCCACTGTGGCAACCCTGGCGCCTTTACCGTCAGAAATAACCGTGCTGAGTTCGGATTCCACAACATTTGACCATTCAGCCTTAATACCGGGCCTTGATTCGATATCCGTTCTTATAAAGACTATGCCGGTGTTTGCCGGGGCGGGTTTTATACAGATATTTACATTTTGTCCGGAATGCAGTGCGGTACCGCTAAATGAGAGCTCGCTTCGCAATGTTCGCTGGAATATCATCTTAAATATCCTCCAAAGCTAATTTAATGCAAATAGTGTGCCAAATCAAGCGGAACTTCAAACCCGCTAAAATCAGGCATATTATGGTGTCTTACTTTTGACTTGAAGCATAAAGGCTACAAACAGCTAACACACTGTGACAAAATTACCACAGTCCGGGCCTTATTCCAAGGTGTTCATAAGCAAGATGAGTTACCACCCTTCCCCTTGGGGTCTTGGCAATATAACCGCCCTGGATCAAAAAAGACTCGTAAATATCTTCAATAGTATCCGGTTCCTCACCAACGCAAGAAGCAAGTGTTGTAAGCCCAACGGGGCCACCCCCGAATTTCTCTATTATAGTAGTAAGTATCCTTCTGTCCATTTCATCAAAACCCTTTTGATCAACTTCCAGCAGGTTCAGGGCCTTGTCCGCTATTTCCCTGTTAATAAAACCGTCGGCCTTTACCTGGGCATAATCCCTGACCCGCCTTAAAAGACGGTTGGAGATCCTGGGCGTACCCCTTGACCTTGACGCTATTTCCAGGCTGCCTTCCGTGTCAATAGCAACGTTCAGTATACCGGCGGACCTTCTGGCAATAAGCGCCAAATCCCCGGTATTGTAATGATCAAGCCTTGCCGAAAATCCGAAACGATCTCTCAGCGGCGATGTAAGCAAACCCGCCCTGGTTGTAGCGCCAATAAGCGTAAAGCGGGGCAGCGGTATTTTTATAGCCCTCGCGCCGGGCCCCTGACCTATAACCACGTTTAACTCAAAATCCTCCATGGCCGGGTACAAAGTTTCCTCCACGACCCTGCTCAACCTGTGGATTTCATCAATAAATAGAACGTTCTTTTCTGCCAGGTTGGTAAGTATTGCGGCAAGGTCGCCTGATTTTTCAAGCGCGGGACCTGACGTTACAATGATCCTTGATCCAAGCTCGTTCGCCATAATATTAGCAAGAGAAGTCTTACCCAGTCCCGGAGGACCGTGAAACAGGCAGTGGTCCAGAGCCTCGTTGCGGGATTTGGCGGCCCTTATAAAAAGGTCCAGTTTTTCCTTAAGCGCCGACTGACCGATAAAATCATCCAGAGACATGGGCCTCAGGCTCTGCTCAAACTGCAACTCCTCATTCTGAAAACTGCATGAAGGACTTGTAAGAATATCACCGGTATTCACATCATGCCTCTCAGGGTTTCCCTCAGAATTTCCTGTATGGGACGCCCGGCGTTAATATCGGGCATCCTGCTTTTAAGCGCGGTTACGGCCTCGTTGCGCTTATAACCGAAACCCGTCAATGCCTGTACCAGTTCCTCGTAAGTGGAAGAAGTCAGGCCTTCATCAGAAAAAGGCACGCCGGGTTCCATCACAGATCCGTCGCCGAACTTGCTTTTAAGCTCAACAATCATCCGTTCCGCGGTCTTTTTACCAATACCCGGAACTCTTGAAAGCGAGTTTACATCCCTGTTAAACAGGATTTTTTTTAGTTCGTCCACGCTGTAATACGAGATAACGGCCAGCGATGTTTTGGGGCCTATACCGCTTACCGAGCGAAAAAGCCTGAACAGTTCCTTTTCAATGTTCTGTTCAAACCCGTACAGGGTAATGGAATCCTCCCTCACAATGGTGTCAATATACAGCGTAACGTTTTCAGGCGTCCTGAAAATACAGGAGGCAGGAACACGCACGGCATAACCGACACCGTTCACGTCGACTATTGCTTCGCCGTTGTTTACTTCCGCTATAATTCCCTTAAGCATCGATATCATAGTTCACAAATCCTGTTCCTTAACGGGAGGGTATTTATATGGCAAATGGAAACCGCGAGCGCATCCGTGACATCATGCGGTTTTATATTCCTTACACCGAGTAAAATTTCAACCATCTGCGAAACCTGGTACTTGTCCGCCCTGCCAAAGGTTGAAACCGCCTTTTTAACCTCGGTCGGCGTATACTCAAACACATCAACGTTCATGTGATACGCGGCAGCTATAACGGCTCCCCTTGCCTGCCCCAGCTTCAGGGCACTCCTGGGATTTACTGAAACAAAAATATCTTCAACAGCTACGGCATCTATATCAAACTCCGTGATATGCTTTTTTACGCAATCGAATATCAGGCCAAGCCTTGAGCATACGCTGTCCTTGCTGGAAAGACGTAATACACTATGCTTAACAAGCCTGTATGAATTATTTCCTGTCTCAATAATTCCCAGGCCCATCCTTACCGTACCAGGATCTACGCCCATAACCCTCATTAATCACTCACCCAGTATTTTTGCCATTTCCTCTTCATCAATATCAAAATTAGCGTAAGCGTTCTGAACATCATCGTGGTCTTCAAGCTTTTCCATTAATTTTATCACGGTTTCAGCATCCTTACCCGTAAGTTTTACGGTTGTCTGCGGCTCCATGCTTACTTCCGACTTGTAAATGCCGACGCCCTTTGATTCAATAAGCGTTCTCACGGTGTCCAGTAACGACGGGTCCATGTATATGTTGTAAAAACCGTCTTCGGTTTCCATATCGTCGGCCCCGGCCTCAAGGATAATATCCATAAGCTTTTCTTCCGCGATTTTACCCTGCTCCACTATCACAACACCTTTCTGTATAAACATCCACGAAACACAGCCTGTTTCGCCAAGGTTGCCGCCGGAACGGCTGAAAAGATGCCTGATCTCGGACACCGTCCTGTTTTTATTGTCGGTAAGCACCTGCACCAGTATCGCTGTTCCGCCCGGACCGTATCCTTCGTACGTAACAGTCTCGTAACTTGCACCTCCGAGATCCCCCGCCCCCTTCTTGATTGCCCGCGTGATGTTGTCATTGGGCATATTGGCGGACTTTGCGTTTGCTATCGCGGTCCTTAACCTGGGATTAGAATCGGGATCCGATCCGCTTCTCGCTGCAGCGGATATTTCCTTAATGATCTTGGTAAAAAGCTTACCCCTCTTGGCGTCAGCCGCGCCTTTTTTGTGCCTTATTGTACTCCATTTGCTGTGCCCTGACATATTACCAACACCCTCCTGAACAAGTTTTAAATATTAATAACATATTGAGCAAACGTAGTCACTAACTACAATTAATTTACTATCCTGGCATTCCCGGGCACCTTGAAATTGAAAGAGGCGGCAGGAACGGGTTTTTTTAACTTCATGAAACCATTGGTAATTATACTGGTCTTGTTACCGGAAAAATCAGTAAAGCTCAGACTGAAAAACCTCGGAGGATTAACCCCGTATTCAACAACAGCCCAGTCATACCCTTTTTCCCTTGAGCCGCTAAGAAAAGCCTTAACCGTGCCCTTACTTTTAACCCTGGAGACAACAGGCTCATAAGAGCAATCAAAGAGAAGGGATAAAAAGCCCTCACTGTCCTGCGCGTCTTTTATGATCAGGACCCCCCGGTCCCCGTCCTCTTCGGGAGGAGTATAAAACCATATTTTTTTTCCGTTGCTTACCACCGAGGAAGCCTCGTCGCCAAAAAGTTCCCATATAAATTTACGCGGAACGGACGCTATAAGAACACCGCTGCTTTTTTTCACGTCCTTTGAAAAGGTGAATGAATTAACCTGCGTAAACGACATGACGAACCCGCTGCTTTTACCTAAAGTACTTGCCAGAGGGTTCCAGCACTTTTTGCCTGAAGCGTAAGAACCTGCGGCAATGAAAAATAATATAAAAAAATAAATAAAATTTCTACCTGTCAACTAAAACTTCCCTCTGTCCCGACGGGGACTGGTTTGATACAACACCTTCGTTCTCCATGGTTTCAATTATTCTCGCGGCACGGTTATAACCTATTTTCAGTTTCCTTTGCACAAAGGAAATCGAAGCCCTGCCTGATTCCACCACGATGTTGACCGCTTCGTCGTACAGGGGGTCATAATCGCTGTCTTCGCTTTCCTGCCTGGTTTCCTCAAGTATATCGTTCTTGTATTCGGGTGTTCCCTGTGTTTTTACAAAATCAACAACCTTTTTTACCTCTTCATCGGATATGAAAGCCCCGTGCAGCCTTTCCAGCCTCGCGGTACCCGGAGGCAGAAGCAGCATATCACCCATGCCGAGCAGCTTTTCGGCGCCCTGGCTGTCCATTATCGTCCGTGCGTCCACGCGCGAGGACACCTTGAACGCAATCCTGGCAGGGAAATTCGCCTTGATAAGGCCCGTAATAACATCCACCGACGGACGCTGCGTAGCGAGTACAAGATGTATACCCGCGGCCCTGGCCATCTGCGCGAGCCTTGTTATGGATGCCTCAACGTCCCTTGAACTTACCATCATAAGGTCCGCAAGTTCGTCTATTATTATTACGATGTACGGCAGCGGTTCCTGCGCGCTCTTGTTATAGGACTCTATACTCCGGCACCCTGTCGAGGAAAGCAGCGAGTACCTGTTAGTCATTTCCCTCACGGCCCATTTAAGCGCCTGCGCTGCTTTTTGCGCCTCGGTAACCACCGGAAGCAGGAGATGCGGAATACCGTCGTAAACCGAAAGCTCCAGCATCTTGGGATCAACCATGATCATTCTTACCTGCTCCGGGTTGAACCTGTAGAGCAGCGAGCATATAAGAGTATTTATAAACACGGACTTACCCGATCCCGTAGCCCCGGCAACCAGGAGATGGGGCATCCTGGCAAGGTCCGTAACGTAAGGTTCGCCTTCAGTGTCCTTGCCGACGGCAACAGGAATAATATTTTCGGCGGTTTTAAAAAGCTTTGAATCAAAAAGCTCCCTGACAAAAACGGTCTCCCTGTAGCGGTTGGGCACCTCTATACCTATGACCGATTTACCCGGTATCGGGGCAATTACCCTGACGCTGCCGCAGCCGAGAGCCAACGCAAGATCGTCGGAAAGATTTGCCACCTTATTAATCTTCACACCCGGTGCGGGCTTGAACTCATACATTGTAATAACGGGGCCCGGGGAAGCCTCGACAACTTCGCCGTCAACTCCGAAATCACGCAGCCTGTTCTGCAGGGCAAGGACGGTTGACTTAAGTTCATCGGCATCCGTAAAGTTCCTGTTTTTAGGCGGTCTGCTTAACAGGGCCGCGGACGGCAAAATATACCTGCCGTTGCGTTTTCTTACAACAGGCTCGATATCAAGATCATCTTCTTCAAAATCATCCTCAGGTACTTCAGCCCTTACCTCTGCTCTTTTTCTTTTTACCCTTACAGGTATATCCCTGTCCGCGGCAGTCTCCCTGTCGCGCAAGGTTTTGGCGTACATTAATTTCGCGTGAATATATTTCGACACCCTGGCGAGGTTCCTTAAAAGCAGCCTTAGCGTCATAACAGGAAAGCTTACGGCCTTATAGAGAAGATAAAGGGTTACTACAAAACCCACCGAAATAGAAATATTAAAAATATAAAAGAATAGAAGCATGCTTAAAGCCAGGGACAGCACAAACGTGCCGGCGTAACTTATGTACACGGAAAAAAACCGCGCCACGAGCCTGCCGGTCATGCCTCCCGAAGCAAGCACGGCTCCGCCGTAACTGACATCCCCAAAGATTATATCAACGCATACCGACATAAAAAACAGCAGCAGGGCCATGGATGCCAGACGGAGGTAACTGACCTGTCTTTTTTTAGGCAGGGTAAAAAGCATCAGGGCGATACCCGCCATCGCCAGGGGAATTATAAACGCGGGAATTCCGAAAAGCTGCAAAAGGAGATCCGAATAATATGCCCCCACAAGCCCTCCGAAATTGGATACCACGTTACCGGTATTCATAGAGGTATTGAAAGACGGATCAATCGAACTGTAGCCGAACAGGGATATAAAGCTGAAAACTGATGCCGTTATCAGCAATACCCCTACAACGTCCTTTCTGGAAAAAAGCCTGTCCATAATACCCCCGAAAAAATGCCAATGTAAATATTATAGACCCCTATTCCGACAAACTCAAGCATTCTTGCTTTTGAACAGGTTCATCATATCAATCGGCACGGGAAAAATCGTTGTGGTATTGTTTTCAACCGCAATTTCAGTCAATGTCTGCAGGTACCTGAGCTGTATGGTCGCGGGTTCCAGTGCAATGATCTTCGCGGCTTCGGAGAGTTTCTGGGCAGCCTGAAATTCAGCCTCTGCAGCTATAACCTTGGCACGTCTTTCCCTCTCAGCCTCGGCCTGCTTTGCCATTGCCCTCTGCATTTCCTTGGGAAGATCTATGTGCTTTATCTCGACATTGGATACCTTGATCCCCCAAGGATCAGTATGCTCGTCCAGTATGGTCTGCAAATGGCGGTTGATCTTATCACGAGAAATAAGGAGCTCATCAAGTTCTGCCACACCCAAAACCGAACGCAGGGTTGTCTGGGAAAGCTGGGAAGTGGCAAACATGAAGTCCTCGACTTCTATTATGGCGGACTGCGGGTTCATGACCCTGAAATACACAACCGCGTTCACCTTGATCGAAATATTGTCCTTGGTTATTACGTCCTGAGGGGGCACATCCAGAACTATGGTCCTTAAACCCACCTTAACCATCTTGTCGACCATGGGAATAACAAAAATAATTCCCGGCCCCTTGTATCCTATACATCGCCCCAGCCTGAAAATAACAGCCCTGTCGTACTCCTTGATAACCTTTATTCCCGACAACAGCACCGCCACCACTATAACCGCCAAAGTAAAAATACTCATAAAAACCTCCGTTATTTTGTTTTATTTTTTACAATAAATTTCAAATCCCTGCTGCCGGTAATTACAATTTCGTCGCCGGAGCCGGCATTAAAATTGCTTTCGCCGGCAATAAAATCCCATATTTCGCCCCTGATCTTAAGCTTACCGGCGCCGCTCCCCGCGTCATATTCAAAAACAACGGCCGTGTGGCCGTACATGGCCTCAATACCTGTCTTGTTACGCTGTTTCCGCGATCTTAATACAAAATAAGCAACCAGGAAAACAGTTAAACCGAAAACAACACCGAAAGTAACAACCACCGAATATGAGACGGATATGTCGGTCCTTACCGGATCGATCAGGAAAATGCCGCCCAGTACCAGGGAAACAGTGCCTCCGATCCCGAAAATACCCAGGCCCGGAACAAAAAACTCCACGGCAATCAGGACAAAACCGACGATCATAAGAGCAACACCTGTCACGGTTACGGGAAGCATCTGAAAAGACATCATTGTGAGCAGCGCGCTTATGGCTCCCACGACCCCGGGAAGCACAAGCCCCGGGTGCGACAGCTCCAGGTATATGCCAAGGGCCGCAAGCAGCATCAATATATAGGCTATATTGGGATCCGCTATGTAACTTAAAAACTTAAGTTTGAACTTCATCGGAAGCCGCTCGACAGAGGTTACGTCCTTAACGCCAAATCCCTCGGCCTTGCGGATCAATTCATCCGTATTTTCGGCTATAAAATCTATTACATTCATCTTAACGGCTTCATCTGCGGTGATAGAGGAACTCTTCCTGACAGCGTCCATTGCCCATTTTTCGTTTCTTCCCCTTGTCCTCGCTATCCCCTTCACGAAAGCCACGGTGTCGTTAAGCGCCTTTACTTCCATGACGTTCTCAGTGTCTTTATCCTGCGATTTACCTCCGCCTACGCCCTGAATACCCACAGGATGCGCGGCGCCTATATTAGTACCGGGGGCCATTACAGCCAGGTGCGCGGCCATGGTGATCATTACGCCGGCGCTACCGGCATGAGCCCCCCTTGGAGTAACATTAACCGCCACCGGGACCTTTGAAGAAAGAATTTCCTGCACGACAAGCCTCGTGGTCTGAAGCAGTCCCCCCGGAGTATCAAGCTCGATAACAAGCATCCCGGCATTGTCGGCGTTGGCTTTTTTGACTGACTCGATCATATATGCGCCGGTGCCCGGATTTATGGATGAATTCACCCTGATAACGTATACGGGGCCCGATGCAGGCAATTTCTGCGAAAAGAAACAAAAAAACAATAACAGCAG
Source organism: Oligoflexia bacterium (assembly GCA_016926495.1). Lineage (GTDB taxonomy): Bacteria > Bdellovibrionota > JAFGOL01 > JAFGOL01 > JAFGOL01 > JAFGOL01. The sequence goes on along the minus strand of JAFGOL010000285.1, from coordinate 6,843 downwards.
GTTAAAGCCCGAAATTATCTTAGCTTTAAATAGTCCATTATTTTTTGCATGTCTTCCCATACCAACCTCTTATCCTTGGGATTTCTGAGCAAATACGCGGGATGAAAAGTGGGCATAAGCTTAATGCCCTGCGCAAAATCGCAAAAGCGTCCTCTAACCGACGATATTTTTACCTTTTTGTTAAAAAGAGCCGACGCGGCAGGGGCGCCAAGCGACACGATCACCCTGGGACTGATTGCGGATATCTGTCTCATCAAAAAAGGCACGCAGCAGATAACCTCGTCGTCCATTGGAGTCCTGTTGCCCGGGGGCCTGCATTTTACAATATTCGCTATGTATACATTTTCCCTTGTTGTCTTCATGGCTGCTATAATATCGGTAAGAAGCCTTCCGGCCTTGCCGACGAAAGGACGTCCCGAAAGATCCTCGTCCTCGCCCGGACCTTCGCCTATGAACATAAGATCGGCATCCGGATTACCTTCGCCGAAAACAATATTTGTCCTGAACCGGCTAAGCCCGCACCGTTTGCAGTCGCCCAGATCGGTACGGATGTCATCCAGGGTTTCGTTGCCGCCTTCAATCATGATTTCAGGCTCACGCCCGGCCCTGGTATCAAGCCTGACATATCTCATCCCTCTTGTTTCCAGGTACGAAAGCGACGACTTGAATACATTAAGCGCGTCCGGCATATCTCACCTCATCCTTACAAACTGGTTATGCGTTTTTTCCCTGCCCACGGTAGTTTCCGGGCCGTGCCCCGGAAAAATAACACAGCTTTCTCCCCTTGTATAAATATTCTCCATAATACTTTTTTCCAGAACGGGAAACGAGCCTCCGGGAAAGTCCGTTCTGCCTACGCTGAACTTGAAGATAAGATCACCCGAAAAAATAATATTATTCTCCCTGCAGAAAAAGCATACACTGCCGGGTGAATGTCCCGGCGTATGTATAATATCAACAGAAAATTTTCCGATTTTTTTACACGCAAGCTTCATGTTGAAAAAAGAGGGTTCCGGAAGCGGGGTGTCAACAGTAACTGAAAAGATGGCAGCGAATTTCTGCACATTCCTGTAAAAAAAATAATCCTGATCATGCATGTAAATGCTTATGCCGTACTCCGCGGAAACGGCCTTCGCCGCGCCCAAATGATCAAAATGGCCGTGGGTAAGCCATATCTCCCCCGGAGTAACTTCGAGGCCCGTCACAAGGTCAATGATCGATTCCGCGTCGGCCCCGGGATCAATTATAACGGATTCCCTGCTTTCCTCATCGTAGAGAACATACGAATTGACGCCCATGGGGCCCACTTCTATCGATTTAAACCTCATGATCAACCCGACATGGATTCAAAAAATTCGGAATTGGTCTTTGTTCCTTTCATCTTGTCCAGCAAAAATTCCATGGCTTCAACCGGGTTCATGGGACTGAGTATTTTCCTTAAAATCCATACACGCTGAAGTGTATAAGGATCAAGAAGGAGATCTTCCTTTCTTGTTCCGGATTTATTGATATCGATACATGGAAATATCCTTTTCTCCATAAGTTTTCTGTCAAGATGTATCTCGCTGTTACCTGTTCCCTTGAATTCCTCGAAAATAACGTCGTCCATCCTTGATCCCGTGTCTACAAGAGCGGTGGCAATAATCGTAAGGCTTCCTCCGAACTCGATATTCCTGGCCGCGCCGAAAAACCTCTTGGGTTTGTGCAACGCGTTCGCGTCAACACCGCCGGAGAGGATCTTTCCGGAAGCGGGGACTACAGTATTATACGCCCTTGCGAGCCTTGTTATACTGTCAAGCAGAATAACAACATCCTTTTTATGCTCGACCAGCCTCTTGGCTTTTTCCACGACCATCTCGGCGACCTGTACGTGCCTTGACGCGGGTTCGTCAAACGTGGAACTCACGACCTCGGCCTTTACATTGCGCTGCATGTCCGTAACTTCCTCGGGACGCTCGTCTATAAGCAGCACTATAAGCTCTATATCACTGTTATTTCCAGTAATGGCGTTCGCGATGTTCTGCATCAGGACCGTTTTACCCGCCCGTGGCGGGGCAACGATCAGGGCCCTCTGTCCCTTTCCTATGGGGCACAGCATGTCAACTATCCTTGTGGACATATCCCCTGTCGTGGGGTTCATCATGTCCATGTTAAACCTTTGTTCCGGAAAAAGCGGTGTAAGGTTATCAAAAAAGATCCTGTTTTTTGCCACGTCCGGGCTTTCGAAATTTATCGTTTCAACCTTCAATAACGCAAAGTACCTCTCAGAATCCTTCGGGGGGCGGATCTGGCCGTTAATGGTATCCCCGGTTTTAAGACTGAAGCGTCTGATCTGGGAGGGTGAAACATAGATATCGTCAGGTCCGGGCAGATAGCTGTAGTCCGGAGACCTTATAAAACCGAAACCGTCGGGAAGTATTTCCAGAACACCGTCACCGTATATCTGTCCGTCTTTTTCAACATGGGCCTTCATTACGGCAAAAATAAGTTCCTGCCTTTTCAAAACCCCCGGGTTTTCAACTTCGTACTTATTGGCCAGCTCATGCAGTTCGCCAATATTCATCTTCTTCAAATCATGCAGGTGCATTGACATTTCTCCTTGTAATTGTTATTGATTTTTTGATCCCTCGAATACTTATTTTTATAAGCTTACAGAATTGCATTAATTGAAACCGTCAAGAACAAGATACTTTTACCTTTGTACCGTTCCAAGTCAAGAATAATCTGTTATAATATTATGTTATGGCTGATTACAAAAACTACCTGGATAAAATAAGCGGTGATACCATGATCATTATTGTTGAACCGCCCATGATCCCTGTAACAGGGATCGCGAGCATTGTTGACTGGAGACTTAATTCCCTTCTTTCCAGGCTGATACTGGAAGAAAGTTACACGGGCAGCGACGGTTCAGTGCTGCTGCTTTGCACCGAGGGGAGGCTTCCGGTCGAAAAGGTCATACTTGTCGGGGCGGAACGATCCACCGTTAAAAAACTGGTAAAGATAGTACAGGGACTCAGATGCAGGAACTTCTGCGTCGCCTTTAATAACAATATCGAAGAAAAAACCAAAGATATTTTTTCTGAATTTAAACACAACGGTATCAACTGGAACACGTCGGGTTCGCATAAATTCAAAAACGAAACACTTATAACCTTTAAAGGAGTTGATTATGGAGAACATCAGCAGGGAAAAAGCTATTGAGAAGCTGCTGGCTGACGAAAAACTTTTAAAATCCCTTAAGGAAATAGACTTTTCCGAAGACTTCTTCGCAGAGGACTATAATTCGGAAGAAAAAATCTTTTACAGGAAATTAAAAAACAGGGCAGGCAGGGGCAGACCCCGAAAACGACCTGCCGTTTGATTTCCGTCAGTCATCCTCCCTTTTCGTAACACTTTGACCTCTGCACGGATATTGCACGCATGATACGCATGAGATGCAGGCTTTGCAACCGCAGGTTGCCCGGACATGGAAAAATAAACGAAAACCTGTGCCCTTGCTGCGGCGCCGGCATGAACCCGGTACTTTACGCTATTAAAGCGGGCAGCGGGCTTGAAGTAATAATCTTATTCGCGTATAACGGCACGGCAAGGGAAATACTGAGGCTGTATAAATTCAGCAGCCATATTAACCTGTCGCATGCAATTACCGGCATACTTCTGGAGCATCTTGACTTCAGTTTTGAACCTGACGCAATAGTTCCCATACCGTCACATGTGCTTGACGAAATCAAAAGGGGCTATTCGCACATGATCTGTATTGCCCACAAAATGAGCGTAAAAACCGGTATACCGTTCAGGAACGTGCTCGGAAGAAAAATTTTTCCTGTCTTCGGCAGAAACCAGAAGAAGAAAAAGCGCAAACAGCGCATGGAAAACATCGAGAGATACTATGTTAAAAACCGGTATTCCGGTTGTATTACGGGTAAGAGGATATTGCTCATTGACGATGTTTACACGACCGGCACGACCGTAAACGAATGCGCCCGGCTCCTGCTTGAAGCAGGGGCTGAAAAAGTCGTGGCATGCTGCTTTGCCTTATCCCCCATGTAGAAAGAATCCTGCTTCGTATATTATATTCTTAAATCTGATCTCCTTCATTCGCACCCGCGTCGGTCTACTCGTCACTGATATCAACATGGCTTAATCCGTCGGGTCTTTACTGCCGCAAGCCCCGCCGGATAAATCCATGTAAAATATCAGTTTCCTCATACGACCTTGCTCCCTTGCGAATTATTCAGGAGATCAGATTTAAGAATATTTTTTACTTCGCAGGATTTTATCTTATACCGGACACAAGACGTTATGCAGCAAGGACGTTGCGGGCCCTGTTCAGGCCGTGGGCCACGTACTCGTGAAAGAAATTGCCGATCCTGGGACATACGCCGGTGACCAGGTTTTCCCACTCGTCTTTGGCAAATTTCTGCAAAACATAATCGGAAGTGTCAACACGCGGATCAGGTCTGCCTACGCCTATACGCAGTCTCAGAAAATTTTCGCCTATCAGTGAAATAATATCATCGACCCCGTTATGCCCGCCGCTGCTTCCGCCCAGCTTTACCTTTACGACTCCCGGACTTATATCCACGTCATCATGTATGACAAAAAGCTGCCTCGCGGGATCAAAATCCTTGTCCTTATACCTGAGTTCATCCAGCAGTTTTTTTACGACCCTGCCGCTAAGGTTCATGAATGTAAGGGGTTTCAGCAGCACGCATCCGCTGCCGTTTATATCAACACTGGCGGTACCGTAATCCTTTTCCTGTTTTTCCTGTTTTCCCTTAAAAATATCAAAAAGATAATCCACGACGACAAAACCCGCGTTGTGCCTGGTCTGCGCGTAGCGGCTTCCGGGATTGCCAAGCCCAACAAGCAGGTACATCAATATCAGTCCTTTTTGGACTTTTCAGTCTTCTCTGCCTTATCAGCTTTCTCTGCTGTTTTTTCAGCGGCAGGAGCGGCCGCGGCGGCGGCGACACCCTCTTCGCCTTCCTCACCGACAAGTGAAGGTTCAACACCCTCTACGGACGGTGCCTTCTCCTTAACTATCCTGACAGACACAACAGAAAGATTCGCGTCTTCCATGATCTTGACGCCCTCGGGCAGCACGATATCGGAAACATGCATAACATCATTAAGCTGCATCTTCTCTATATTCAAGACCAGGTGATTCGGAATATCAGTGGGCAGGCACTCAATATCAAGCTCTCTTTTCTGGTAGTCAACTACTCCGCCTTCTTTTGTTCCGACGGGCGTTCCGACAAACTCAATCGAAACCGTTGTGTGTATTTTTTCACCCTGGGTTACCTCAAGCAGGTCAACATGCACAAACATATCGTTAATACAGTCTTTCTGGATTTCCTTGATCAACGCGGACCTGCCGTTAAGACCGGAGTCCTTTGATTCAAAAGTAATAAGGGACGATTTGCCGAAAGACGACAAAAGCCTGGAAAACGTTCTCGCGCTAAACGACAGTTTAATACTGTTTTCTATATGCCTGCCGTACAAAACAGCCGGGACCTCGCCGTTTTTTCTCATCCTGCCAAGCTCGTTCTTGGTACCGAGATTCCTTGGGGTTACTTCCAAAGTTGCTGTTTGCATAATATCCTCCTCAAAACATGCGACTATCTTAAATTATATAAACAGGGAACTTACGGATTCCCTGCTGTGTATCCTTTTTACCGCCTCGCCCAGCAATGACGAAATGGAAAGCACCTTGATCTTTCCCTGCTTTACCCCCTGTTCACTCAGAGGTATGGTATCCGTCAGCAATACCTCTTCAAGCACGGACTCGTGTATACGCGAAACAGCAGGACCCGACAATACTCCGTGGGTAGCGGCTGCTATAACCTTTTTGGCGCCATTGTTCATTACAGCCAAAGCAGTGTTACACAATGTTCCTGCCGTATCTATCATATCATCAAGGATCAATGCAACCGAATCTTTCACGTCACCTATCAAATTCATAACCTGGGCCTGGTTCGGAGCATAACGCCTTTTGTCCACAATGGCCAGCGGGCAGCCCAGCTTGTTCGCAAACCAGCGGGCCCTGTCTACACCGCCCGCGTCGGGCGACACAATTACAAGATTGTCACCCTTGTAGCTTTTTTCTATTTTATTAAGCAGTACGGGCGCCGCGTATATATTGTCGAAAGGCATGTTAAAAAAGCCCTGTATCTGGCCTGAATGCAGATCAACGCTAAGGACCCTTGTAGCGCCGGCTACCTGTAACATGTCGGCCACAAGCCTGGAAGTTATGGGAGTTCTGGGCGTGACCTTCCTGTCCTGCCTTGCGTATCCGAAGTAAGGAATAATTACGTTAATGCTTCTTGCCGAGGCCCTTTTGCAGGCATCCAGAATGATCAGAAGCTCCATAAGGTTTTCATTAACCGGCGGGCACGTTGACTGAAGAACATAAACGTCATTTCCCCTTATGCTTTCCTTTATCTCGATAAACACCTCACCGTCGGAAAAACGCTTTATGTCCATTTCGGTAATATGCACGCCGAGATACGCCGCGACCTTTTTTGCCAAATCCTGGTTGGACCTGCCTGACAAAAATCTCATGTATTCCATAAATACACTTATCCTTAAAGAGTTGGTTAGAGTGCTATAAATACTAAGTTTTGAGGCCTTTGCCAAGAGATTTTTGATTTTAGGACCAAAAAGAATGAACCCGCGTCACTTCGTGATCGGCCTCTCATCAAGTCTGACTCTCAAGCCCTTTATGTTATGGCTGGGGTGCCAGGATTATTCGCACACATCCTGTGTGCTCACCCTGCGGGCTGCGCTTTTGCTGCGCAAAATGCTCGTGAAATTTTTAGCTTCCTGCTAAAAATTTTC
>JAFGOL010000284.1 GCA_016926495.1 Oligoflexia bacterium | reverse complement strand
CTAAATATTATAATACATATAAAATCAGAGTTGTATAGGAATTTTTTTGGAATTGCTTATCCGTGTTTGCAGAATTAGGGATAATTCCTCTATTGATCCTTAAGGACTATTCTCCAGTTGTCCACCCCAAGAACAAACAACTGCTTTGAAGCCTCGCCCTTATCGTTAAAAGAAATCAGGCCTGTTGCTCCCTTGTAATCCGAAAGGGCGGCTATTTCGCTTTTCAACTTTTCCCTGCTCAGGTTTTCGATCCCGCCTGATTTATATAACCTGTCCATTATTTTCAGTATGATCATTGCGGCATCGTAAGCCTGCGCTTCCAGGACACCGGGTTCCATGCCGAATACGCTTTTAAACCTCGTTATAAAATCCTTACCTTCCTTAAAAGACGGGTTGCTGTAAAATCCGTCAACAAATACCGCGCCGTTAACATGCTCTCCGCCTCTTTTGATGAGTTGGGGGCTGTGCCACGTATTGGGCCCCAGCAGCACCACATTCTCCACGTCGTAAAACGCAAGGTACGGCGCAATCTGGGCGACAACCCTGGCGTCGTCCGGCACAAACAGCGCTTCAAAACTCACGATTGACGGAAGCTCAATTTCATTGCTCCTGATTTCGCGGCCGAGCTCCGCAATTTTCAACTCTTTAAGCTCGGTGTATTCGGCCCTGCGCGGGGTCACATGGTAAATTCCGACCAGTTTTTTTACTTCGTCCCTGAAGTCCTTCTGTCCGTGTTCGTATGACTCTATGGCGACAACTTCACCGCCCTGCCTTAAAACTTCGTCCCAGAAATATTTCATGAACTCTGTTCCGTAACCGTCGCGGGGATACAGTATCCCGAATTTTTTTATGCCCATCTGTTCCATAGCGTACGAAACCAGACGCTTTATCTGCAGGCTGTTGGTCATCGCAACGCTGAAAACGTATCCGCCGGTCTCTGTCACGCCTTCCCTTTGGGACAGGGAAATATTAGGTATCCCGGCGAGCACGCACTGTTCGGCAACTATGTTTGCGGTATTGCTTCTCAATGATCCTATAGCGGCGATAACGTGATCTTCGGCAATAAGCCTGTCCATGGCAAGCTTGGTAACATCCGCGTCGGAATTCGTATCCATTATCGCGAGCTTTATCGGGACCGTGATTTCCTTTCCGGTGTCACTGAAAAAACCGGCCGCAAGCTGGATTCCCTGCAGGGACTTCTGGCCAAAGGGAGCGTAGCGTCCTGACAGCGGAAGCACCACGCCGACGGTAAGCGGATCAACCTTGTCCATGCTGTCCAGTTTTTTCAGATAGTTTTCAGCCTGTACACGGTATTCATGATCCGGGTAATCGGATATCAGTTCCCTGAAAGCGTCCTTTGACTTATTGACATTACCGAGCCGTATATACCTTTCACCCGCTTCGAATAAAAAGTAACTTTCCCAGTGGGTAGATGAAAACCGGCTTTTAAGGTCTTCCACCTCTTCCAGGCTTATCTTATCAATATAAGACAGTATAGAAATAGCGGTTTTGGATTTTATTGATTCGTCGCCGGTAATATTGTACAACTCCACAAACGTCTTCAGTGCTTCGGCTGTTCTTTGTGTTTTAAGCAGTACATTGGCCTTCAGCCACATGGCCTTTTCCTTTACATCGGCAGCCAGGTTTTCCGAATTAAAATCAATTCTGTCCAGTAAAACGGACGCGTCTGAGACATTACCTTTTTTAAATTCAGAAATCGCGTAATAATATTTTGTAGCCTCAGCCAGCCTTGACCCGGGAAACATGCCAAGCAGCTTGTTAAATTCCAAAGAAGCAGCGGAATAATTCCTGCGTGAAAGATCAATAAGGCCCCTTTTATGAAGTACATCCGCCGCAAACGAAGAATTATAATATTTTTTCAGAAAAACAGAGCTTCGCGCAATATAGGTATTGTAATCCCTGGAAGCGTAGATTTGTTCAAGACGCTGGAAATCCAGGTTTCCCAGACCTTCCACAACAGATATTTTTTCATGTAAAATAATATCCGCCTTTTTCTGCGCGCAGGAATACGCGAAAACAATAACAGCGAAAGCGGAAATAATAATATTCAGCCTTTTAAAATTCATGCTGAAAGACTACCACAAATTGTCCGGCACCGCATTAATGAAAAAACCTTTTAAGCTTTTCCCTGAAGTCCCTGTTCTTGGGCGTAGATGACAAAGATGTGGCGGCGTCAAATTTTTTAAGAAGCTCTTTTTGTTCCGATGACAGTTTGGAAGGCACTTCCACGACCACCCTGACAAGCTCATCACCGCGTACAACTCCCGCAAGTTTGAACACGCCTTTTCCCCCAAGCCTGAACACCCTGCCGCTCTGTGTTCCGGCAGGTATTTTCATTTTAACCAGACCTTCAAGGGTCGGCACCTCAATTTCCGTGCCCATGGCCGCTTCTACAAAAGTAAGCGGTACTTCGCATATAATATCCGTTCCGTTTCTCTCAAAAAATTCGTGTTTTTTAACCCTTATATTAACGTACAGGTCCCCTGCGGGGCCTCCGTTTGT
>JAFGOL010000043.1 GCA_016926495.1 Oligoflexia bacterium | reverse complement strand
CAACAATTAAAGTTCCTCCATGATAATTTTGTCGTTGGTGTATATGCAGATTGAGGCTGCTATTTTAAGGGCATTCTCGGCTATCTTTGAAGCGCCGAGTTTTGTATACTGTATCATTGCCGTGGCGGCAGCCCTTGCGAAAGGCCCTCCCGACCCAATGGCAATAACCCCGTCTTCAGGCTCTATAACATCCCCGCTTCCGGATATCAGGAATTGTTTTTCCGCGGATGCCACGATCACCATTGCCTCAAGGTTCCTGAGCATCTTGTTCGTGCGCCATTCCTTTGCGAGTTCGACAGCGGCCCTTGTGATGTTTCCCGAATATTCGCCGAGCTTGGTCTCGAACTTGTCCACAAGGGTAATAGCGTCGGCAGTGGCTCCTGCAAAGCCGACAAGGACCTTGTCTTCGTATATTCTCCTGATCTTTCTGGCGCCCGATTTCATAACCGTGTTTCCCAGCGTGACCTGTCCGTCAGCAGCCATTGCTACTTTGCCGTCCCTGATTATACAAATGACCGTGGTGCCTCTTATATTTTTTTTATCATGCATTATCTATCCCCAGTTCTTTTAAAATTCTGTCCATGGTATCTGTATCACTAAGCTCGCTGAGAGGTAACCTGACGGAACCGTCGCCAAAACCCATTTTGCTCATGGCGTACTTAACGGGTCCGGGATTTGACTCCATAAAATTGCAATTCATAAGTGGGAGCAGCCTGTAGTGCAGCTTTCTTGCTTCCTCAAAATTCCCCTCCATGGCAAAATCAACAAGCGATTTGATCTGTACCGGAACCTCATTGGAAGCCACTGAAATCACTCCGTTATACCCTAGTGATATAAGCGGCAGCGCAAAGGAATCATCCCCTGAAAGAAAAACAAAGTCGCTCCGTCTTGCCTTCACCGCCCTGTATAACTGCATGCAAAAACCCAGATCGCCTCCGGCCTCTTTTACAGCCACGATATTGCTGTAATCAGCCGCAAGTTCCGCAAGGGTCTCGGGATATATTTTTCCCGCGGTTCTGCCGGGCACATTGTATACAATAACGGGATACTTTGAAGCTGCCTTTGAAATCTCTGCATAGTGCTTTAAAAGGCCTGCCTGCATGGGCTTATTATACGGCGGGGTTACCACGAGATAACCGTCAAGCTTTAACGAGTTCAGTTGCTCAATCCTTTCAGTGACCGCAGCCGTATTACTTCCTCCGCAGCCCGCCACAACAGGTATCCTGCCCCTGGCGTGTTCCCTGCAAAAACGCAAAAGTTCGGTTAATTCGTCGTCAGCCAGGGTAACGCCTTCACCGGTGGTACCCGCAATAACAAGATAGTCGACCTTTGAAGAAATCTGGAAATCCATGAGGTTCCCCAGTGTTTTATAATCAATTGCTCCGCCCCTGCCGAAAGGCGTGATAAGCGCTGTTCCGACGCCGTAAAACTGCTTCATATTTCACCCCCGAATACGTCCGCGATAACGTCCTTAAAACAATACGTGCCCGGAGTACTCTTTTCCGCCAGCCACTTTGCGGCATGTACGGCTCCCTGGCAAAATACATCACGGCTCCTGGCATTGTGCGATATTTCTATGGTTTCAAACATCGAATCAAAGGAAACCGTGTGCTGCCCCGGATAATATCCTGATCTCACGCACGACACGGGAATTTCAAACCCGCCCCTGCCCACACATTCAGCGAGCATTCTGGCAGTCCCGCTCGGGCTGTCCTTTTTGGCCTTGTGATGGTATTCAACCATTGCCGCATCAAATTTGCCTGTCTTTGAAAGCGACCTAGAAATATTCTCAAGGACAGAAGTAAGTACATTAATTCCCACTGAAAAGTTTGAACTCCTCATAAAGATCGTTCCGGCCGCGGCAATCTCCTTTTTTATGCAGTCAAAGTCCCATCCCGTGGAACCTGACACGATCCTTGCATTCTTCCTTCTCTTAATTATTTCGAGTATCATTCTTTTCGCAGACTCAGGAGCTGTAAACTCAATAAACACGTCAATATTATTCAAAAGCCCGTCATTAACTTCAGCAACGTTTTTGCAGTATGTGCAGCCTGCCGCCCTGTTTTCGATATTCAGAGACTCCAGAACAAGGCTAAGCTTCATGTTTTTTTCAAGCAGCCTTGCTATTCCCTGTCCCATTTTTCCAAAGCCTATTATGCCTATGTTCATTTTACTTCCTCCTGCAGATATTCCAAAAGCACCCTGTCGGCAGGCAGCAAATCATAACCTGATAGTTCATTAAGCTCAACCCAATTAATATCACTATGCTCACGCAGCGTTATATCGCCCGAAACTATTCCCGACGAATACGCGGTAAAATCAATATCAGAAAAATCATAATGATAACGCCATGTTAACAGCAAACCACCGACCTTGATATCAACACCGAACTCTTCCTGTATCTCCCTTTTCAGGGCACTTTCAAAGTCTTCAGAGTGCTCTACCTTACCTCCCGGAAATTCCCATTTCCCGGAAAACCTCATACCCACGCCCCGTTTTGCGATAAGTATTTTTCCGTCATCGGAGTATATAACACCGGCTACAACATTCATGAGACTGTTTTTTTTGCCTTTTGCCATAAGGTTTCGAGTTCTTCCAAATTATATTCGGACAGTTTTTTGTTTTCGGTTTTTGCCGTTTTTTCCATCTCCCTGAATCTTGACTTGAACCGTTCAATACATCCCTGGTGAGATGTTTCAGGGTCTATTTCACAGTGTCTGGCAAGATTGCATGCCGCAAACAGGAGATCCCCCAATTCGTGTTCCAGTTCCATTTTCCCGCCGGACCTCATTGCTTCTTCAAGTTCGCCCAGTTCCTCTTTTATCTTGTCAATAACCTGTTCAGGGGTTTTCCAGTCAAAACCAACCCTGGCTGCCTTCTCTGTTATCCTCAGGGCCTGGAGAAGCGAAGGCATTGCTTTGGGCACACCGTCAATCACGGATTTTCCCGTACCGGATCTTTTTATTTCACCGTCTTTTATCCTTTCCCACTGTATCTCCACGTCTTTTGCCGTGTCCGCGTTTGCCTTGTCAAACACGTGAGGATGCCGTCTTAGCAGTTTATCGCAAATACCGTCTATAACATCCTGCATGCCGAAATTGCCGTTTTCATCTGCGACCTGGGCGTGAAATACCACCTGCAAAAGAAGATCGCCGAGTTCCTCCCTGAGCGCAGTCAGGCTGCCTGTTTCTATCGCCTCAACGACCTCGTATGTTTCTTCTATCAAAAACCTTTTAAGGGACTGATGGCTCTGTTCCCTGTCCCAGGGACATCCGTCAGGCTGTCTCAGCCTTGCCATAATTTCCATGAGTTTGTCTATGTTTGTCATTTTTGGGTATCTGCTTCCTTTTTTGACCTGAGTTGCGGAAATAGTATCACATCACGTATAGACGCTGAATTTGTGAGTATCATAACCAGCCTGTCAATTCCCACGCCAAGACCGGCCGCAGGAGGCATGCCATGCTCCAGAGCCGTAATATACTCCTCGTCAACTACATGTGCTTCATGGTCGCCTTTCTCATATTTTTTCATCTGCTCGGTAAAGCGGTTCATCTGGTCTATTGGATCATTAAGTTCTGTAAACGCGTTGGCAAGTTCTTTTCCCGCGATAAAAAGCTCGAACCGTTCCGTAAGGTACTGACTGTCGTCAAAACGCCTTGCCAGCGGCGATATTTCAACGGGATAGTGAGTGACAAAAGTGGGATCTATCAGTTTTGATTCCACTTCTTCCTCGAATATTACCATCATCAGTTCCCTGGCATTCATGTTTTTATCAGCAGCATCAGCATATGATTTCTTACTTATGTAATCCCTTAGCGACTTTTCATTATCAAGGTCGGATTGCGAAAGTCCCTTGCAGTTAATTAGTACGGCTTCGCTGACCGGCATTATTTTCCATGGCTTTTTGAAGGATATTTCCCTGTCCTGAAACATGACCCTTTCCGTTCCGTTAACATGCATGGCTATATCAAAAAAGGCATCCTGTAAAAGTTCCACAAGGTCCTGGTAGGTTGCGTAAGCCTGGTACAATTCCATCATGGTAAATTCAGGATTGTGAAAGGTTGATATTCCTTCGTTCCTGAAATTTCTGTTCAGTTCAAAAACCTTTTCAAACCCGCCCACGAGAAGTCTCTTAAGATAAAGCTCTGGAGCAATCCTCATGTAAAGCGCCATGTCCAAGGTATTATGGTGTGTTATAAAAGGCCTTGCCGCAGCGCCTCCGGGCAACTGATGCATCATAGGGGTTTCCACCTCAAGAAAGCCTCTTTCAACAAGAAAGTTCCTGAACCTGTTTATTATCATACTCCGTTTTTTAAAAACATCCCGGGACTCGGGATTCATTATAAGATCAAGGTATCTCTGCCTGTACCTAGCCTCTACGTCGGTAAGGCCGTGGTATTTTTCAGGAAGTGATCTTAAAGCCTTGGCCATTAATACGAGTTTTACCACATGCAGGGCAAGGTCTCCTGATCTTGTCCTGAAGCATTTACCCTGTATGCCGATGAAATCGCCGATATCAAGCTGCTTATAGAGGTTAAACTCAGTCTCGGTTATATCCTTCTTTGAAATAAAGCCCTGAAAACGGCCTGTCTGGTCAGCAATAAGGACAAAACCGCCTTTGCCGAAGTCCCTGATCATCATGATCCTGCCGCAATATTTATGTACTCCGTCTAAATCTGCCAATTTCTCAGAATCCATGTTCTGGTAGCGTTCCAGGAGTTTTTGTGCGGAAATATCGGGCTTGAAATCCGAGCGTGGAAAGGGTTTAATACCTTCACCGGCAAGTTTATTCATCTTTTCTATTCTTACTAATCTTTCATCAAAGTTTTTGCTGTCGTGCTTATCCTGCTGTTCCTGCATAATGCCCCCAATATGTCTGTTGTCAAGCCTATATCTACACCCTATTCTTGGTAATTTCAACACATAAGGTTCAAATCCAGACGAAGCACGAAAATCAGACAGACTTGTGTTGAAATCAGTCAATCTGAATATCTTTATTAACAGGTTTCAAGCGGGATAATTTATTGCACCATGTTTGTCATGGCTTATTATCCAAGAAAATACATTTTATTCGATGGCTCATATTTTCACATAACATGGCAATGTCACAACCAGGACTGGCTACTTAGAGCCGATTTTGCAAAACAGCTATATTACCAATTACTAAAAAAATATAAGGATCAATACGGTGTCAGCATATTCTCTTATTGTTTGATGAGTAATCATATTCATTTGGTCGGACACTGTGAAAAAGTAAAACGTTTATCAGCTTTAATGAGGCTGATCAATTCTCGTTTTGCACGAATCTTAAACACCAGAATGAAAAGGAAAGGCCAGGTAATTATGGACAGGTTTAAAAGCCCTCTAATATACACCAATAAAGATTTGCTAAAAGTTATGAGATATGTAGACCTGAATCCATTCAGAGCCAGTATGGTTAAACATCCTAAAAACTACCGATGGAGTTCTTACAATTATTACGCATACGGTAAAGAGGATGAGCTTATAACTCCAAGTCCTGCTTATGAAGAGTTGGGGCTTACCATCGACGAACGGCAAAAAACGTACATATCAATGGTCGATGAATTAATTGAGTCAGATAAGGGAAAGGAAAAGCAAGCTTATTCCACAACTTATTTTATAGGGGAGCCGGCGTGGGTTAAATT
>JAFGOL010000283.1 GCA_016926495.1 Oligoflexia bacterium | reverse complement strand
CAAATTGTCGGCAGTCCCCCTGGGCGGTTATGTAAAGTTTTACGGTGATGACGGTCAGATTGAGCCTGCCCTTTCCCAGTTTACGTTTATGGCCCAGTCCATCTTGAAGAGGGTGCTGATCGTTTCCGCGGGTCCGGTGTTTAATTTTATATTCGCCGTATTCCTTTTTGCCCTTATATATTTCATCGGTGAGCCAAATGTCGCCCCGGTGCTTGGCCAGGTAGAGTACGAATCCGATTCGTGGAACGCGGGTATCAGGGAAAATGACGAGATAGTCGAAGTTAACGGCGTAGCCATAAATACATGGATCGACGTTGAGGAAAATATCGATAAGACCAACGCTGACCTGGCGCATGTAGTTGTCAGGCGTATGGAAAATCTTTATCAATACGACATTCCCACCCAGACGCTTATATCCAGGAACAAGTTCGGTGAATTGCAGAAAAAAAAGCAGCTCGCCGGAATTTCACCGCAAAAAAGGTCCGCTACGGTCGGAATTTCGGATGAGAATTCTCCGGCGTACAAGGCGGGTTTCAGGACCGGCGATTTGATAGTGTCCGCCGATGACAAAAAAATAGATTCGTGGACCGGGCTTGAAGATTTTTTACTTTCCAATTTCGGACAGATACAGGTTAAGGTAAAAAGGCAGGAAGAGGAACTTGTGTTTACGCTTAACAACAGGCCTGAGTATAAAAGAATTGATGAAAGGATCTACAGGGTTGAATCCGAACGCCTGATTGATAATTATCACGGCATCGCGAATACGATAGGCTTTTATCCTGTTGAGCTTTTTGTGCAGGGATTTTCCGATACTAACAGCCCGGCGGCAAAAGCCGGTATTCTGGAAGGTGATCGCATAGTGGCGATTAACGGTGTTTTTGTAAGGGGTTTTAATTCCCTTATGAACATTTCCCAGAAAGGCGGTGAACAAAGGAAGGAGCTTAAGATTATCCTGGAAAGGAACGGCAGGCTTGTTACAGCGGAAGTTTTGCCTGAGCTTAAGGATATAGAAATAGAGGAAATAGGCCATAAGGAGCAGAGGTTCCTGCTCGGAATACTCACCTATCCCGAGTTGTATCCGGGACCTGTTACAAAAAAGAATATTGTAATAAGAAATCCGTTTAAACTGCTCATGGTATCCGTTCAAAAAACAGCCTATTGGATGTGGATAACCCTGGTGGGACTTTTCAAGCTTCTTACAGGCTCTATTTCCCTCAAGGTGCTCGGCGGGCCGCTCATGCTTGGCAAGATTGCAGGTGACAGCCTGGCCCTCGGTATAGTGTTCTTTTTCAAGATGATGGCAATAATCAGCATAAACCTGGGGCTTATCAATCTATTCCCCATACCGATACTGGACGGAGGGCACCTGGTGTTTTTCACAATAGAGGCGATAAGGCGAAAACCCCTCAAGGAAAAATACATGGAGGTAGCCCAGCAGGTCGGGTTTTTTATGTTGATAACACTGATGTTTATTGCTTTCTACAACGACATATTGAGGTACGGCAGCGGGATACTTGGTTTATTTAAATGATGAACGGTAATATACTGGCCATTGACGCTTCGTCCATGCAGGCTATGTGCGCCCTGATAAATGTCAGGGACGGAGTGCCTGTCCTGGGTGCTTCCAAGTCCGTGACCGCCAGGTCCTCCCATTCGGAAAAACTCTTTATTGCCATGCAGGACGTCACAGATGACGCGGGCATTGAAATTTCCGCGGTCGACACTGTCCTGTATACGGCAGGCCCCGGTTCTTTTACCGGGCTCAGGATCGCGTACAGCGCCGTTCAGGGCCTTGTCATAGGGGCAGGCATGCAATCGTTCGGAGTTTCGTCGCTAAAATCCCTTTGTTACAATATCCTCGATTTCAAAAGCCGCAGGTGCGCCCTGATCAAGGGCGGTAAAAACGATGTATTTGCGTATGTTGAGGACGCGGACGGTAAAATAATTCTGGACGAGGGATGCTACGGTTTTGATAAAATAGCAGCCGTGCTTGACGGAACAGGCTGCGATACGGTATGCGTGGGCAGCGGCGTTTCGGCATTTGAAGGAATTTCGGCGGACATTATTATTCCCGGAAATCCCGTACTGCATACCATAAACCCTTTCGGCATGTACGAACAGTTACGGCAGGGAAACAGGATTGAAGGCATAAACTATCTCAAATCGTCCTATGCCGAAAAAGGAGGCAAAAGTGACACAGCCGCGTAGAACTCTTACGGGTATTAAGCCGTCGGGCGAGTTGCATCTGGGCAATTATCTTGCCGCTTTAAAGCCGGTACTTGAACTCGCTGATTCGGGGTACGAGGCTTTTTGCTTTATCGCCAATTACCACGCCATTACATTACCCATCAGGGCGGAGGATTTGTCCGAAAATACGTATACTCATATAGCGAACTGGCTGGCTTTCGGCGCGGATAAAAAAAAAGGAGTGGTATTTTATCTTCAGTCGGATATCCCGGAGATATTTGAACTGACATGGATATTGTCCTGTTATACGTCCAAGGGTTTGCTTGACAGGTCGCATGCTTACAAGGATGCGATATCAAAAAATAAAAAAGCGGTTAACCTGGGTCTTTACGCTTATCCCGTATTGATGGCCGCCGACATCCTGGCTTTTGATACCGACGTAGTCCCTGTGGGAAAGGACCAGAAGCAGCATGTGGAAATAGCCCGTGATATAGCCGGGGCTTTTAATTTTGAGTACAAAGAGGACGTATTGAGGCTGCCCGAACCTCTTATACGCGAAAACGTTAAGACTGTTCCGGGCGTTGACGGCGAAAAAATGTCCAAAAGCTACAACAATATAATACCTGTATTCGCCGAACCTGATAAAATCCGTAAGCTTGTTGCTAAGATCAAAACCGATTCGTCGTTACCGGGGGATCCCAAGGACCCCGGTAAATGTATCATATTCTCCATCTATAAGCTGTTCGCCCAGGATTCAGACGTTGAAGATTTAAGGAAAAGATATATCAGCGGCGGACTCGGATGGAAGGACGCGAAAGCCCTGCT
>JAFGOL010000282.1 GCA_016926495.1 Oligoflexia bacterium | reverse complement strand
GTTCAGTAACAATATCTGACATTTTGTCAATCTCTTTTCCCTGCATGATGTTTCCTTTTAAAACAACAGCAATATCAATGTCCGACTCTGAGGTTGCTGTTCCACGTGCCCAGGAGCCAAAAATGATAACTTTAGCCAGGCTGGGGCCATAAAGTTTTTGCAAACTGTCTTTTAGCTCAGCAATAATTTGATTGAATAAAGAATTATCCATAGTGTTAAAAAATACTAGCATAAGTAAAAAAGTAAGACAAGGGTCGAAGACAGGCACCATTTCGAGGACATCCTCGAATGGGGCTTGTCGCCCTTTGGCGGCGATTTCCCTGTACTTAGAGCATATATGGAACGAGTCGTGAAATCGAGGAACTGAGTTTCGATCCATAAGTTACATTTTCCTCCGGGACGGCGAACACCCGGTCAGCATCACAAAGTTGCCTATTTTTTATACAGGTAAATATTTTGTATTCAATACCAGCACAATTTCCAGGTATCTAATCTTTTAACAGCCTGAAATCAATAGCTTATTCTCATGGCACAAATTGGCACAAAAAATGCAAATTACACTTAATACCAAATTAACGGGAGTTGGATACCATGAAAATAATAAAAAATTTAATTCTTTTAAGCATAATACTAAGCCATTCGGCAATTTTTGCATGGTGGACAAGAGACAGTATCGGAAGCAAAACAGATCCAACCTGGAGTTCAAGAAATGTCGGACGTCCCGATAAAGAATTAATGGTCAGAATAGGCGGGGGAAATACCGGAGATGATGAGGACCGGTCATACGACGATGACGATGATGATTCTGATAATAACAATGATACTAAAAAAGCTGAAACAAAAGTACGCGAACGTATATTGAGAACTATTACCAGGGAATACTTAAGGAACGGTATGAACGAAAATGTTGCAGAACTAAGCTCCGCGTTGCAATTCCTGAATGAAAACAGTGACGGTACAGACAGAGAACTGACCATACTGCAAATGTTTGCCGGACTTAATAAAAATGAAATGCTTATTCAATACGGGGAAGCTTTTATCGAAAAAATGGAGAACTACGAGGACGAAAAAGTCCAGGAAGCCAATATATCCCAAATTAGAGCAAATCAACACAAAAATGTGGGCAATAATCGGCAGGCTGCATTCTTCAGCAATAAGGCAGGAGAAGAAAAAAAAGAAGCTGAATACAGAAAGGAAATGAATAAGGACAAGAAAGCCCGAATATATCAATATATATCAGACGCATACTACAGAATGGGAAATTTAGAGAAGGCTTCAGCATACAGCAACCTGTCCAGGGAAACCTCACTCTTTACGCAGGCAGATGCTCACTACAGGGCAGGAGATTTAGAAAAAGCCGCCGCGTATTACAACATGGGGCAAGCGATTTCAGAAAACCATGAACAAGACGAACAATAATGAACTTTTAACCTTCGGGTTATGAGGCGAAAATCATCTTTTTCAAAAACACCAAGAATTTTAACAAATTACAAATAATTGCAAGATGTTAGCCATTCTTTTTGTTGCCTTCAATTCTCTTTGTTACCCTGTATTTTGATGTAGTGGTCGCCCATTAGTCGCCCAAGAAATTATGAAATAAAAGATAAATTTTTAAAGATCTTATATATGATATAACCGGATAATAAGCCGATAAATAAAATAATAACTCCTGAATAGGTATATCCCAATATCAGTTTGCCAACACCAAATAACAAACTATATACAAGAACACAACCTGAGAACCAACCTATAAAATCATTGTATAATGATTTTTTCTCAACAGTAATTTCAGATTTTAATGCAATTGGTTTCCACAAATTACCACCAGGCTGAACTTTTTCATAAAATTTTAAAAGAACAGTATCTGCTTCTGGTTTGGTCAGGTAGGTAACAATCAACCATATAATTGTAGTACCAAGTACGGTAAGTAACATAACAAGGGCAAATTGCTTCGGTTCACCCGCATTTAGACCAATAACATTTTGCAGAATTACAGCAATAATAAACGAGGCAATCATGGAGCTGATTTCCGACCATGCATTAATACGCCACCAGAACCAGCGCAGTATCAAAACCAAACCTGTACCAGCACCAATAGCCATAAGTAACATCCAGGCTCCGCTAATCGTATCCATAATCATTGAACACAATCCTGCCAGAATCATTAAAAACACGGTACTGACTTTAGAAACAACTACATAATGTTTTTCATTTTCTTCAGGTTTAATAAAACGTTTATAAAAATCATTAACAAAATAGGAACTTCCCCAGTTCAGCATGGTAGACATAGTCGACATAAAAGCAGCAGCAAATGCAGCTAAAAGCAAGCCGGCAAAACCACGGGGCAATAAATCAACCATGGCCAATATATAACCGGATTCTTTATCTTCCAAATTGGGATACAAAACTAAAGTAACAAGAGCCACTAAAATCCATGGCCATGGTCTTATAGCATAATGCGCAATATTAAACCAAAGTGTTGCAAGCAGCGAGTGTTTTTCATTTTTAGCAGAAAACATACGTTGAGCAACATAACCACCACCCCCAGGCTCGGAACCGGGATACCATGACGCCCACCATTGAACACCAATATAAACCAGAAACGCAGATAAAGGCATCCATTCTGAACCGATGGTTGGGAAAAAATTCAGAATACTATTGTCAGCCCCGTACTGTTCAATGAGTTTTACCTTTAAACCACTTACACCATCTACTTTATTTAGTGCAAAAAACATTAAGATAACAGAGCCTGACATGGCAATAACAAATTGAATAAGATCCGTAAATATAATCCCCCATAAGCCGGAAAGAGTTGTATAAATGAGTGTAACACCGATACAGATCAAGACTGCATATATCTTGTTTATACTTAAAGTAACTCCTAATATTTTAATCATAGCCAGGAGAACCCAACTCATTATGATACAGTTAATAGGTATAGCCAGATAAAGGGCCCTGAAACATCTTAAAAATGCAGCAGGCTTACCTCCGTAACGAAGTTCAGTAAATTCAACATCTGTTAAAACACCAGCCCTTCTCCACAATCTGGCATAAAAAAACACGGTCAGCATACCGCTCATTAAAAAATTCCACCATAACCAGTTACCCGCAATACCATTCATAGCAACCAGTCCCGTTACAGCCAAAGGCGTATCAGCAGCAAAAGTAGTAGCAACCATGGAAGTACCAGCCAGCCACCAGGGCATACTTCTTCCGGAAACAAAATAATCAGCAATACTGGTACTGGCTTTTTTAGTAAACCTGAGACCGACATAGATGCTTAACAAAAAATAAAGGAAGATAAAAACCCAATCTAACCAATGTAATTGCATAAAAAAATTATATAGTTATTAAATCATTTAGCAATAGATACTTGTATTAATTATTTATCTATATAGACTCAAAATGTGATAATATAACATTGTAATTATTTAACCTAAAGCATTGAGGTAAAAATTATGAATAAGAAATTAACATGGAAACAAATTAAAGCAGAATACCCTGACCAGTGGGTTTCTATTATTGAACCGGAAGAAATATTAGAACAAGGTGTTAAAGCTGGTTATGTAATAGGACATAACCCTGTTAAAAAAATTCTCGCTAAAGAAACTAAAAAAAAGATAGATGAAGGGCTTAAATTTAATCTCCACACATTTGTTTACACTGACAAAATACCATATTTACACGATGAAGCCGGGATGTTACATGGATTTATGCGGCGGGGCTTGCGGTAGCAAAGACCCGGCGGATTAATCCATGTTAATACCGGCAAAGAGTAAGCCGAGGGGAATGGTCTCAACTCAGCCGGGGCTGTTGGGCATGTAATGAACTATTCCCACTCAATGGTAGCCGGAGGCTTTGAGGAGACGTCATAGACTACGCGGTTTACGCCCTTGACCTCGTTGATAATGCGGTTTGAAACCTTTGCCAGGAAATCATGCTCAAACGCAAACCAATCGGCGGTCATGCCGTCAACACTGGTAACAGCCCTTAAAGCAACGACTGACTCGTATGTCCGGCTGTCGCCCATTACGCCGACACTGTTAACAGGCAGCCATACAGCGAATGCCTGCCAGATTTTGCTATATAAATTGAATTCTTTAAGCATGGATATGAATATGTGGTCCACTTCCCTTAAAATATCAAGGCGCTCCCTGGTGATGTCGCCAAGCACGCGCACTGCTAAACCCGGGCCCGGGAACGGGTGGCGCATTAAAAATTCTTCTGAAATATTGAGTTCACGGCCAAGTGCGCGGACTTCGTCTTTGAATAATTCGCGGAAGGGTTCAACAAGTTTGAGATTTAATTTTTCAGGAAGGCCGCCCACGTTGTGATGGGTTTTAATTTTCGCGCTCGGGCCTTTAAAGCTTACTGATTCTATTACGTCCGGGTAAAGTGTACCCTGGGCAAGAAACTGTGCATCAAGCTTTGTTGCTGCTGCCTGGAATACGTCTATGAAGGTGTGGCCTATTATTTTGCGCTTTTTTTCAGGGTCTGACACGCCCCTTAAGCGATCAAGGAAAAGGTCTTCTTCATTTTTGTAGATGAGGTTAAAGCCCATTTTTTTAAAAAAGCCATGGACGTCTTCAGCTTCGTTTTTGCGTAATACTCCGTTATTTACGAATATCGGAAAAACCCTGTCAGGGCCCAGTGCTTCCTTTAAAAGGACTGCCGCAACAGTAGAATCAACGCCGCCGCTTACTCCGCATATTACATTGCCCTTGATCTGGGCCTGGTATTTTTTAATAGATGTTTGCAGAAAGTCGGCCATGTTCCATGACGCGCTTAATCCCGCAATGTTAAACAAAAAATTTGAAAGTATTTTGCTGCCGTGCTCCGTGTGATAGACCTCGGGGTGGAACTGCACGCCGTATATTTTGCTGTTTGTATCCCGGATTGCGCCATAAGGGATTGAGTCCGTTATTGCTATTGATTTAAAACCGTCAGGCAGTTTTTCAGCCCTGTCGCCGTGGCTCATCCATACGTTGAATGAGGACGGGAGGCCTTTAAAAAGCGGGTCTTTAGTATCTGTTACCTGTAATAAGGCCCTTCCGTACTCCCTGTTGTTTGACGGGGTTACTTTTCCGCCGAGGAGGTGCGACATAAGGTGAAGGCCGTAACAGATACCTAGCACCGGGACATTAAGGGAAAATATTTTTTTATCTATGGTTGGCGCGCCTTCTTCCATAACGCTTGAAGGACCGCCGCTGAGTATGATTACGGACGGCGCGTATTCCGTGATTTTATCAATGCCCGCAGTGCAGGGATAAATTTCGGAATATACGCTGAGTTCCCTTATCCGCCTTGCTATAAGCTGCGTGTATTGTGAACCGAAATCAAGAATAAGTACTTTTTCCATAACACCATCACTTTTCAATTCTGTAGTTTGGGGCTTCTTTTGTAATCATGACATCATGCGCGTGGCTTTCTGACAGTCCCTGCGCGGTAATTTTAACAAACTTTGATTTTTCCTTGAGCTCTTCTATGTTTTTGGCGCCCACGTAGCCCATGCCTGCCCTGAGGCCGCCTATGAGCTGGTGTATAACAGAGCTTAGCGAACCGCGGTAAGGCACCTGGCCTTCAACACCTTCGGGTACAAGCTTTAATGAATCAGAAATATCGTTCTGGAAATACCTGTCCTTGCTGCCCTGCTTCATTGCGCCGATGGACCCCATGCCGCGATAGACCTTGTATGAACGGCCCTGGTAGAGCACCATTTCGCCCGGGCTTTCATCAGTGCCTGCAAGGAGGCCGCCTATCATTATGATGTCTGCTCCCGCGGCAAGTCCTTTTACGATGTCGCCGCTGAATTTAATGCCGCCGTCAGCTATGAGGCTTACGCCCGAGCCTTTAAGGGCCCTGCTGCATTCAAATATAGCTGTAAGCTGCGGAACGCCTATGCCCGCAACTATGCGGGTCGTGCATATAGAGCCCGGCCCCACCCCTGCTTTAACGGAGTCAACGCCTGCCGAGGCAAGGGCCTTTGCAGCGTCGAAGGTTGCCACGTTGCCGCCGACGAGAGTGAGATCGGGATTTTTTTTGCGTAATGTTTTTACGGTTTCTATAACTTTTGATGAATGGCCGTGGGCCGTATCTACAACTATGAAATCAACACCTGCCTTTACAAGTTCGTCCACCCTTTCCATTGTATCATCGGCGGTACCGACTGCGGCGCCGACCCTGAGCCTGCCGAAAGTATCCTTGCATGAATACGGGTACAGTATGCTCTTTTCAATGTCTTTAACTGTTATGAGGCCCGACAGGTGGCCGTTTTTTTCAACCACCAGGAGTTTTTCAATCCTGTGTTCCTGGAGTATTTTTTTTGCCTTATCAAGCGTTGTGTCAACAGGGACCGTTACAAGATCTTTACTTGTCATTATCGTGCTTATCCTGAGTGACATGTCTTCCACAAAGCGAAGGTCCCTGTTTGTTACTATGCCTATGGCTTTGCCGCTGTTATCAACAACGGGGAAGCCGCTGATCTTGTACTCTGCCATTATTTTTTTAGCGGTCGCGACAGTGTCTTCCGGTTTAAGAGTAATGGGATCAACAATCATTCCTGCTTCGAATTTTTTTACCCTGGCAACCTCAGCGGCCTGCCTGGGGATCTCAAAGTTTTTATGTATAACGCCAAGGCCGCCGACCTGCGCCATTGCTATTGCTGTTCTTGATTCGGTAACAGTGTCCATTGCGGCGCTTACAAGCGGTATATTAAGATGTATCGATGATGAAAGCCTTGCTTTAACGTCCACGTCTCCCGGAAGTACCGAAGATTCCCCGGGCATAAGCAGAACGTCGTCAAATGTGAGGCCGTCAATAATAGTCTTCATTTTATCTCTCCTCTTTCCCGGTAAGATGCGTGGGATGCGCCCTGGTTATTTTAACCATTGTGTATTTACCGGTCAATATATCACCTGTTTCCGCAAAATCAAAATTAACGACCTTGCCCGTGGCTGTCCTGCCGGTATACTTATTTGAATCCTTATGACTTATCCCGTCTGTAAGGACTTCAAAAACATTTCCTACCATTTCGGTGTTTTTTTGCAGTGATATCTGCTTTTGTCTTTCCTGGTACTTCATGAGCCTTCTTGTGTAAACATCCCTTAACACGGGGTCCACTGTCGCGCCGTGTTCCCTGTAAGCCCTTGTGCCCGGACGG
>JAFGOL010000281.1 GCA_016926495.1 Oligoflexia bacterium | reverse complement strand
GGTGATGTACGAATCCAGCAGGAAACTTATACTAAAGGGTGCCGACGGAATAGTTTTTGTCGCGGATTCGCAAAAGGAAAGAAATGACGCGAATGTCAAAAGCATTGAAAGCCTTAAAATTTACCTGGAGGAATACGGTTACAGGATAGAAAAGATACCGTTTGTTTTCCAGTACAATAAAAGAGACCTTTCCAACGTGATGACGGTAGCGGAGCTTTCAGGCTCTGTTAATTCCTACGCCAGGCCTGAATTCGAAGCCACGGCGGTCAACGGAAGCGGCGTGTTTGATACGTTGAAAAAAATTACCAAACTTGTGCTTGACGAACTGAAGGGTGGAAGCACATGAGGGAGTTAAAACTCCTTGGCGTGTTGTTCTGGTCTTTGTCCCTGTTTCCCCAGTCGATGCTGATAGAGAACAGGGAATACAGGAAAGCCCTGGATTTTGTTTCTTCCGATGAAAAAATTTTCAACAAGGTCCCAAAATATTACGGGCCTGATATAACCAACGTAGTCGTTGAAACTTATTCTAAAACAAAAAAACGGCTCAAAAAACAGGCGAACTATTTCAAGCACACGGAACCCCGTTTCCTGAACGGCAGGAACATGCTGCTCGGGTACCTCTACTGGCTGAACAGGGAATATGATCTTGCCGAGGAATATTTCAAGTCCGCTCTTTCCGATAATCTGAACATAGACGAGTATATCTATTCGTTTATTGCCTCGTGCGAAAGGAAAAAAGCCGACAGGAAAGGCGTTTTTGAATGGAACGAAAGAATAATCAAGCTTTATGATTCAGGCAAATGCAGGCTTTGCAACAGGGAAATTGTAATTGAAGCTTTTTTTGAGAACGGTGAAATAGAGGTTATGGACGGCAAGTGTGCCAGGGGAATAGAGTATCTCGATAAATTCGTTTCTTTTAAAAGCTCGTCACCCAAAAAACCGCTGGCGCTTTTTCTGAAGGCCAGGTGCTTTGAAAAGCAAAAATTGGATAAGGAGGCCGTGGATCTCTACAAGCAGATCTGGATCAGGTATTACAATTCCGAAATCTCCGGCATTGCCCTGGAGGGTATTCTCAAAAAAGCGGGCATGCCTTCTTTCGACGAAAGGATCAGGCACATTAAGAATCTGGCCAGAATAGACGGACACAGAAAAGCATTGCCGGAGCTTGAAAAATTAAAGGAATTACTGATGGAAAATCCCGGGGAACTCGTCGGGCAGGGTATGGATATTACGGTTGCGATGAACAGGATCAATTATGAAATAGGCCTTTCATTTTTTATGCTGCAAAAATACGAATTGGCAAAAGAGATACTCAGGGAGCTTTCAACAAAGGGTTATAACGATGAAAATACGCTGTATCATCTTGCCATGTGCTACAGGAAGCTCGGCGATTACAGCAGTTCATACGCGGTGCTTTCAAAACTGTACGCCTCCTGGCCCAGGGGCAGGCGTTCGGCCTATTATTTGTACCTGATGGGCCTTTCCAAGCTTGAACTCGGTGATTTTCAGTCCGCGAAAGATTCGTTTAAAACCATACTTGAAAAGCATAAAAGAAGCAGGACATACGATGACGCTTTCTGGCTTATAGGTTTCGGTCACTATCTGAGGGGGGAACTTGACGAGGCTGTCAGGTATTTTTCGGAGTACCACGAAAAAGTGGACGAGGAAGTTTTCTCATACGGCAAGGCCCTGTACTGGATGGCCCGCTCGTATATTAAGCTGGGCCAGAAAGGCAAGGCAGTGGAAAGGTACAGGGAACTTATCAGGAAATATCCTTTTTCGTATTATACGTGGATGGCCCTCTCGAGGCTTAAGACGAATAAGGAGGTTTACGATGAACTGGCAAGCTACCTCCCGGAAAGGCATCGCGTCGGTGAATGCTGCGAAAACAGCAACTATGATTTTGAAAGCAAGCTTAACAACGTGGAACATTACTACAGGGCGAATTTTCTCAGGGCCGTGGGCCTTAAAAAACAGGCCATATTCGAGCTTAACCGCCTGTATAGAAAGAATACCAGGAAGAAGGATATTCTTAAATCAATAGCGGAGCTTTTATATTCCGCCGGAGATCACTATACTCCGTTTTATATTATTTCAATTTATTACAGCCTGGATAACCTGCTTGGTAATATAGCGGAACACCAGCCGGAATTATCCATGCTTTTTCCGCGCGTATATTCAAAAAGGCTGAGGAAGTACGCCCTTGAATACAGTGTACCCGAGCTTCTTGCCATGTCAGTGATCAAGTCCGAAAGTTCGTTCAGGGAGCAGATAGTATCTTCGGCAGGTGCCGTGGGCTTGATGCAACTTATGCCCTCTACTGCTTCAAAGGTTTGGGCAATGATTGGAATGAAAGGTTTTGACGAGAGCATGCTTGAAAAACCCGATACCAATATCAGGCTCGGTACCTATTATCTTAAAAAACTGCTTTCGGAATTCAGGGGTAATGTTCCGCTGGCAGTGGCTTCGTACAACGCGGGTCCTCACAAGGTCACTCAATGGATTAAGAGTAATAATACCGATGAAATGGATGAATTTATTGAGCAGATACCTTACCTTGAAACACTCAAGTACGTTAAAAAGGTGCTTTCGTATTACGGCGGATACATATACCTGAATGAACCTGAAGGCCGGCTGTTGCAGATAAATACCGGAATTTCGGACGAACTGCAGATAGGACCGTTTCCCCAAACCGAGATTTGGTAGATTACATTCCTGGATCTTTTGTGCTATTATTAGGGTACTATGTTCAGGTTTTTAGGATTTCTTTTTAAGGTTATTCTTGTTTTGGGCGGGCTCCTTGCCATATCCCAGCTTGATTACAAGGGGAGAAAGATAGAAACCTACGTCGTGGAAGCCCTGAAGTCCGAAACCGTGGCGCAGGGAATTAATTATGTAAAAACCCTGGCAGGCAGTGACAAGGCTAAAAAGGACCAGCCTGTTATTTTCAAAAGCGCCAATGCCATGAGCGAATATACGGAATCCGAAAGGAAAGAACTCCAGTCACTGATGGATAAATAACATGCCGGATACCGGGCAGAACTACGATAGTATCATAAAGAAGCTTGGAGAAATTCCGACCCTGCCGCTTGTAGCCGCAAAGGTAAATTCTCTTTTAAATGATCCCAAGTCAAATTCCCAGGAAATCGCAGAGATCATCAAGCAGGATCAGGCCCTTACAACCAAGGTGCTTAAGCTTATCAATTCTCCTTATTACAGCATACCGGGCGGTGTCACGGACGTGCAAAGGGCATGCGCGTTTTTGGGATACAATACCCTGGCGCAGATCATACTGGGGCTTTCAATTTTTTCGCTTTTTGCCGAAAACCCGGTCGTGAATTTTAATCTTAAGGAATTCTGGAAACACGCTCTTGCCGTTGCCATAGGCGCTGAAACAATCGCCAAAAAAATATCGTATCCCAGGCCCGAAGAATGTTTTACCGCGGGCCTTTTGCATGATCTGGGCAAGGCGGCCATGTACGCTATATCTCCCGATGATCTTATCGATATTTCAAAAACAGCCGAAAGGGACAAGGAAACTTTTTTTGATACTGAAATAAAAATGAACGGTGTAAGGCATACCATACTCGGCGGGCTTCTTGCCCAGAGATGGCGGTTGCCGCTTGTGCTTTCAACCGCGATAAGGACGCATCATATCCATTATTACGAAAGGGTAAAAATGCTGGGTGATCTTGCCAGACCCGTGACAATAGTATCTGTTGCCAATATGATCGCGCACAATAACAGGCTGGGTTTCGGGGGAGACAGCAAACCAAGGATTATCGAAGACAGTGAACTTGCCGTTCTGGGTATGGGTAAAAACGGTCTTCAGGCGGTTATACCTGTTATATGCAAGGGTGTTGAAAGTTCGGCAAGGGAGTTTTTGAGGAGTTTCTAGGATGTTTGAAGATATTTTCATGGAGGTTGTTGACCCGGCTATAGTTGTTGACACGGGAAAGGGAAAAATTGAAACAGCCAATGTCCCTTTTCTTGAAATGATCGCCGAGCCTGGCGGAGTCGTTAAAGGCAAGGGTATAGGTAATTTCAGGTTTACAAGGGCGTTCGGAAACCTCCCTGTTACCCTTGAGGATTTGTCCGAAAATTCATACTACGAGGATGTGATTTTTGAGCATGGAAAAGACATACGCTTACAGATTGATCTTAAGGTAAGAATTATTACGGCTGGAGACAAAGGTAAAAGATACTCCGTGCTTATGCTGAGGGATATCAGCGAGAGGAAAAAACTTGAATCCGATCTTATTACAAAACACAAGGCCCTTGTAGAGGCCCATGCCGGGCTTCAAAAGGCGCACGCAGAGGCGGAAAGTTTCAGGGAGCAGCTTGTGCAGTCAGGCAAGCTTGCCGCTCTGGGGGTTCTTGCCGCCGGCATAGCTCACGAACTCAACCAGCCTCTTACGGGTATCAGGGGGTTTTCACAGGAAATGCTTTTTGATATTAAGCGGGGCATGCTGGAGGAAAAATCAATATCGTCTTACGCTACGGAAATAGTGAAGAACGTGGACAGGATGAAGGCTATAATACAGCATCTCAGGGAGTTTGTAAGAAAAAGTACGGAGCCCTTTGTGCCCACGGATGTGGTTGAAGTAATTAACGGCGCGTTTATCCTTTTAAGGGAGCAGTTCCGCGCCCACGGCATTGCCATAGAAGAGGAATTCGATAAAAATCTTCCAAAAATTCTCTCCAATCCCAATGAGCTTGAACAGGCCTTTTTAAATTTTCTCACAAACGCAAGGGACGCGGTGGACGCTCGCGGTAACGAGGTCACGGATAAAAAAGTAAAAATTTCCATTAAGAACCCTGACAGGGAAATCGTCCAGGTTGTTTTTGAGGACAACGGAATAGGCATGAGCGTAGATACAAAAAACAGGATGTTCGAACCTTTTTTTACGACAAAGGAGGTCGGTAAGGGAATGGGGCTCGGCATGAGCATTACCCATTCAATACTTGAAAGGCTCGGCGCTACAATAGTCGTTGAGTCCGAACCTCTCAAGGGCACAGTTATAAAAATAAATCTTCCTGTTGCGAGGTGATGTTAATTTATACCAATTCTTCTTCCGTTTTCTATCCACGGGATTTTACAGGTCGGCGTTCAATATCACCATGGCTCTGCTGCTTTTAAGCTCGCTGATTTTAACGATGTAAGAGCAATTCCGCGTTTACATTAACAGGGCACGGACACTGAATAAGACTTTCTTCTGAAGGGATGCTTTTGTCCGTAATTAACACTATGGTGGAGCCGAGTTTGAACATTCCGAGTTCTTCTCCCTTGCCAAGCCTTTTGCCTTCAGCGTGGTGAATTTTGATACTTCCCACCCCGCATGCTCCGATGATTGCAAGACAGATATTTATTCTGTCTCCGGACATGGTAACAATGTAACGTTCGTTTTTTGTGAAAAGACCTTCAATTTGCTGTCCCCATCGGTTTACCGGAAAAAATGCCCCCCGGACATGTTTAACGGCGGAGATTGTTCCTTCCAAGGGTGAATGAAACCTGTGATAATTTCGCGGCGATAAATATAAGTTGAAATATGATCCGTTTTTATACTGTTCGCTGATGCCCCTTTCAGTGATCAGTGCGTCCAGTGTATAGGAAATATTTTTGGCCTGTATAAGCGTTCCCCCGCTTATATTGCCGTGTCCGGTTATTATTCCGTCGCAGGGAGATACGATCATGGAATTCGATAACGGTCTTGAACTCATTTTTATTTTTCGCGTAAAAAACGTCTGTAAATTTTCGTAATGCCGTAACGGTTTTTCCATCAGGTCAAAGTCGCTTTTTTTCATTTTAAAGAAAAACTTTGCGATAAAAAAATAAACGGTTTTTCTTAACGGGCCGGGTATGTATATCCCGGAAATCCATCTCATTATAAGACTGAACAGGTAAAATAGGGGGCCGAGGTAAACTCTCATGATCAAAATCCTGTTGATTGCTCTGTAGTGTCAACGGTCCTGGCTTCAATGATAGGCACCTTGATTTTGTCACCCTTTACGATTGCCTTGAAATCCATTTGCTGGTTATATACGTACAAAAGCCACAACGGTACATTGTAGTCCTGGCTGATGCTCCAAAGCGTTTCGTTTTTTTCAAGTTTGTGTTCTTCAAAATCCTTGATGTAATAGTTCGCGAAAAAGTCCTCGTACAGCTCCTTGTGGTATTCAATACGTTTGGCCTCGAAATCATCCCTGGAGACTTTGGTAAAATATAATTTGATTTTCTGGTTTATATAAACGTAATTTCTTCTGGTATGGTTCCATTGCTTGATCCGGTATTTGGGGATCAAAAGCCAGTCGGAAAAATGGGACAGGGTCTCTTCCGGCTGTACCATGACAAAACCGTACGGAGCCCGTCCGAACTTGTCGTTGTAATTAAACACGGTAAACTTTTCCTCAAGCACTTCGGGATAGGCTGAAGGCTCGAACGGGGGCGGGGGCCCGTATAATGTCTCTATGTTAACAACCTGCGCTGGATGTTCTTCCGCGGTGTCCGTTTTTGCCGGGGCTGTCTCAGCAACGGCAAGCTGTGTCGCCGGTTTTTCGGATTTTTTTATTTCCCTGATTTGCGGTTTTTTGATTTCAGGCTTTTTTTCCGGCTGTTTTTCTTCCGGCTTTTCTTTGTCCTTGATGGACG
>JAFGOL010000280.1 GCA_016926495.1 Oligoflexia bacterium | reverse complement strand
GGTTGTCTTCCCCGTTGTCAATATTGTGCTTATCATTATAGGAGACCAGATCATAGAGGCTGAATCCGTCATGGCATGTAATAAAATTAATACTGCTTTCCGGCGGTTTGGCCGAAGAAAGAAACATGGCGGGGCTCCCGGTAATCCTTTCTGCCATCGCGGACAGGCTGCCCTGATCAGACTTCAGGTAAGACCTGAGATCATCCCTGTATTTGCCGTTCCATTCCGCCCATCTTACACCGCCGAATTCACCGACCTGGTAGGCGCCCGCTGCATCCCACGCTTCCGCTATGATTATTATGTCCTTGAGCACCGGGTGTTCCGCGATCCTTTCAATCAACGGCGCCTTTCTTAAAAGCGAGCCGTCGGAATCCCTTGCAAGTATACTTGCAAGATCAAAACGAAACCCGTCAACGCCCATTTCCACGACCCAGTGCAGAAGGCAGTCAACAATAAGGTCCCTTACTACGGGATGGTTGCAATTAACGGTATTACCGCAACCCGTATAGTTTTTATAATACCTTCCGTTATCAAGTATGTAATACACGGAATTATCTATACCCCTGAAGGAGACAGTGGGACCGTTCTCGTTGCCCTCTCCCGTATGATTAAAAACAACGTCAAGAAACAACTCGATGTCCGCCTTATGAAGCTCGTCGACAAGCTGCTTGAACTCGTCAATGGCTCCCCTTACCGTTTTATCCGACGCATAGTTGCTGTGCAAAGAGGAAAAAGCCACAGGATCATATCCCCAGTAATTTTTCAAAGGCTGTTTTTTAGGCCCGTGCCTCAGTATGTTTTTATCATCAAAAAAATGAACGGGCATAAGTTCAACTGCCGTAACGCCGAGTTCTTTCAGGTAAGGTATTTTTTCGATTATACCCCGAAATGTCCCGGCATGTTCTACCGCTGAATTAGGGTTCATGGTAAATCCCCTGACATGGAGCTCGTAAATAATATGATCACGGAACCTGGTCTCGGCGTGTTTCTTTCCCTGAAACCCCTTATCCTTTACAACACACGCCCTTGGAGCGACCAACTCCGAAGATTGTTTTGAAAAGCTGAGATCACCGATTGAACTTTTTTTATCAAAACCGAAATGCTCGGCTAATGAAAGCTCGTACGGAATATTTATTGCCTTTGCGTATGGATCTATAAGCAGTTTGTTCGGATTAAACCTGTGACCGGCATTTGGATCGTACGGTCCGTCTATAAAGTACCCGTACCAGTATCCCTCCTTAATTCCGCTTACAAAACAATGCCAGACCTCACCGCTTTTATTTTGTACGGGATCCAGTTCCAATGAAAAAACCGGTGATTCGGAATTTTCTCTTTCGTATATATTGAGCCTTACGGACGCTGCGTTTTTGGAAAATATCGCAAAGTTGACTCCGCCCTCGAGCACGGTAGCACCCATGGGCAGGGGGAGCCCCGATGTGTGTTCAAACATATGCCTCCCGCAAACGCTTTTTTATTTCATGGCCTACTGATTTTATAATGTATTTCTTGTCTTGTCTAAGGAATAGATAATACGGAACTATGCAACCGCATTTTGAACAATCGGCATCCGCGCCCATAACACACTTGGGTTTTTTCAGCCCGTTCGTGTCAAGCGCGATCGCGGAACGTTTTAACGGACAGTTCTTAACAACCTTATTCATGTTCGCGGACTTCATAAGTTCAAAAACCTCTTCGGGGAGAAATATGAGTTTTGAGTATTTGCCCCTTTTATACCCTATGATGGTATCTATTATCTGGTCCCTTTCATACACATCAATACAGAGACTGTCCTTGCCGTATGCACCCATACTGGGCGTGTAAAAATCAAACATGAAACCCGCAAGATTCGAACCATGAAAATCCTCAAGGACCTTTCCTATGGAATTTTTGTTGGTGTTGGTTATTACCATGGCCCCGGAGACCTCAAGGCCTTTTGCGTTATCAATGTTTTTCCTGATCTTCGCGTACAGCCCCTTCTGTCCCCTGATCTCGTCATGAGCAGCCTCGTCACCGTCAATAGACACGTGGAAATGCATTTTCTCCCACATGGGAAATTCTATGCTTCCGTTGGTAACAACAAGGTTGTGAATAAATTTATGCATATTTTCCTCGATTATGCGGGGTCTCAGCAAAGGCTCTCCGCCAACCCATGTCACGCTGTAAAGAAAGGGGTATTGTTTTTTGAGTTGATCTATACGCCGGCTCCAGCCCTCGGGGCTTAACTCGGTCTCATGCTTTGAATTGAAGAAGTAGCAATGCTTGCACCTCAGGTTGCAGTTTTTAGTAACATCAATGGAGACAACGCTTCCCTTGGGCAGACCCGCAAAAAAGAAAAGAGCGTTCGGCAGGAGGTGCCCCTTAAGGAACGGAGTTTTAAATCGTTTTCCTTTCATAATAAACCAATCTCCCTAATGCTTTAGCTTTCCGTAATATTATCCATTAATTAATAATAATCAATGATAAATTTAATCATTGACCTTGATAAAAAGCTGTGTTTTATATCATTCTCGTTCATAAAAGCGGGACTAGCTCAGTTGGCTAGAGCGCAACCTTGCCAAGGTTGAGGTCGCGGGTTCGAACCCCGTGTCCCGCTCCACTTTTCAGACTTAACCACGGAAAGCCATGTTATGTTCAGTAATACAATACAAAATATTTCCTTTCAGAGCCTGTCATCATGCATTGCGGGGCTTAACCCCACAGAAGCCCAGGTTACGGGCATAACAAACAGGGCGCAAAAGCTTGAACGCATGGGTACTGAGGAACTCATGCTCATGCTTTCCCCCGGCGCATGGCAATACAGGGATATAATACAAAAGGCGGCAAAAGCCGTTACACTGCAAAGACACGGGAAAACGATCAGGTTTTACGCCCCCCTCTACGTATCCAGTCACTGTATAAACAGATGCGCTTACTGCGGTTTTAACGCCTGTAACGCCATAGAGCGCAGGGTTCTGACCATAGATGAGATACTGAGGGAAGCGCATGTTATAAAAAGCATGGGCATCGAGCATCTGCTCCTGGTTGCCGGTGAATCAAAAACACATGCGGGAGTAAATTACCTGAAAGACGCCGCAACGGCGCTGGACGGTATGTTTTCTTCAATAAGCATAGAGGTCGCCCCTCTTTCGTCTGACGAATATTCGTACCTGTTTAAAAGCGGTATAGAGGGAGTTGCATGTTACCAGGAAACCTATAACCCGGAATTATACCTTAAATACCACGTGGCAGGCCCTAAGCGCGATATAAAAAACAGGCTCGATACAATGGACAGGGCCGGGACCGCGGGAATGAGGTTCCTGGGTATAGGCTCTCTTTTGGGACTCGCAGACTTCAGGGCTGAGGCCTTTTTTATAGCAATGCATGCCCATTATATTGAAAAGAAGTACTGGCGCTCACAGGTACAGGTTTCATTTCCGAGACTAAGACCATCCAAAGGTAATTTTATACCTGAATATAATGTGACAGACGACGATCTCCTGCAAATGATATCAGTGCTGCGCCTGTTCCTTCCGGATTCCGTGCTTGTTCTTTCCACCAGGGAATCCGCTGAATTCAGGAACAACGCCATTCATTACGGGATCAACCAGATCAGCGCGGGCTCAAAAACCATGATAATGGGATATTCAGGCGATGATACTTCACAGGAAGGTCAGTTCAGCATAGCTGACCACAGGTCCCCGTCCGAAATCGCCGAAATGCTGTCCGGCAATGATTATGACCCTGTTTTCAAGGACTGGGACAGGGGTTTCAGGCAAAGCCCGAATTCCGGTTTTTAATACTGCTACAGGCACTTAAGACGCACTTAACCAATAATCAGTAAATTTATTTAATTCATTAAGCTTCCCGGATATTTTTGATCTTTCCATTTCCCGTGAAATTTCTCTCAACTG
This sequence comes from Oligoflexia bacterium, assembly GCA_016926495.1. Classification (GTDB taxonomy): domain Bacteria; phylum Bdellovibrionota; class JAFGOL01; order JAFGOL01; family JAFGOL01; genus JAFGOL01. The sequence goes on along the minus strand of JAFGOL010000280.1, from coordinate 847 downwards.
GTAGTTACCGTCATCTATCGGATATAACCATAATTGATAGACATGTGAATCATTGTTAAAAATCACATACAAATAATATCCACCAAAACCTTGCACGGAAATTGCCAGAGACATATAGTTTTGATCATATAGATACGAATATTTATTAGCGTTCATGAACGGTTCACGACACTCAGGACATTCCTTTCTTAATGATTTATATTCGACCAAATTCTTCCTTATTGATTTTGTTGCAACATGACTTTTCAAACACATAAAATGATTTTCAGAAAACTCTATTTCATTAAATTTACATTCTTGATTTGAAGGTATTGCAGGTTCCGAATATACAAAAAAGAATATTAAAAATAACAAACAATGTGTTTTCAAAATTTATTCTCCAATTAAGATATGCCTTCCATCTTTTGTTATCCAGTGACCACCTTTAGGTATTTCGCCGGTTTTCGCAGGTTTTTTTAATTTTAATTTTTTATCCGCTTTTGATTTCTTAGAAAATTCTTTAGAATATGCCAAAACATTTTCAACATATTTTATTACTTCTGTAGATTTCTTTTTACTTGCACCTGCACCTTCTAAATATTTTTTACAATATCCCATTTTAGATAGTTTTCTTCAGCTTTCTTTGCTAATTTTTGAGCTATTGCTATTCTACCTTCGCCTGCGTTGTAAGCTGCTACAACAAAATAAACTCTTTCATCAGAATCTTCTACTTTTATTGTTTTAACTTCTGAAGTTAGAATTGTACTTTTGTTAAACGTATCATCTAATCTACACGTGCCCTTCAGGCACATGGGTATGACCGTAAGCGGGTGGTACTTTGCGTATGGAGACAATATCTGGTATAAGT
>JAFGOL010000279.1 GCA_016926495.1 Oligoflexia bacterium | reverse complement strand
TTCCAGCTATCTTGTAGCCAGAAGGGTTGTGGATTTTTTTTCTGCTTCCGCTTGGGAATGGGCCGGCATCTGCAAGGGTATGCTACCGGCTCAGCAGCCTCCAGACAGGAGTTACAGCATAACAGATAATACTGATCTTCCTGAAACTGAATTCGTTCTGGAAGATTTTAAGCTTTGCCCTGAAGAGCTTTCTTTCCTGATCGGGGAACCTCTTGAAAACCGCGGTGAGCAGAATGAGTACATAAAAAGAATTTCCGAAAGTTTTAACGGTAATTTGTCCATGATGATAGAGGCCGGAACGGGTACCGGTAAAACCATAGGCTATTTGCTACCCGGTGTGAAATGGGCCCTGGAAAATAAAAAAACACTGATCGTTTCCACAAAAACCAAGACCCTGCAGCAGCAGATACTTGAAAAGGACATCCCTGTAGTAAAAGGGCTTCTTGACAGGCATGATTTAAAGGTTGTTAAAGTTCAGGGACGTAATAATTACTTATGTATACGCAAGATGGAAAGGATGCTGGCTGATATTGATTTGTGGGACGATTTTGAATCAAAATACGCAAGGCTTTTTTATTACAGCCTGGACAAGCTGTCGGATATTGCCGATGTTACCGCGATACCGTCGTGGCTTAAAAGGGACAACGCTACAATAACCGGTATGCTTAATGTCGTGTGCGCGGACGCAGCAAGCTGCATGCAGTCCAGGTGTATCAATTACAACGAGTGCCATTATTTCAGGATGATAAGAAGCGCCCTGCAGGCACAGGTCCTTATAGTGAACCATTCGCTTGTCATGAACTGGCCGGTACATCTTCAGAAGGGGGAAAGGATCATATTTGACGAGGCCCATAACCTTGAAAGGGAGGCAACCTCCGCGTCGACATTGAGTGTCGGTACGGAAAGTCTTGACGGTTTGCTGAATACTCTCTATGAGCCTGAGCACGGCAGGGGGATCCTGTTTATGCTTAAAAAGCAGAATATCGAGATCCCCTCCCCCGGTTACATTACCGCCCTTATAGATACCGTAAGGGAAGACGAAATACAAATCCAGTCATACGCTAAGGACCTTTTTTACTCGGTATTAAACAGCGTAGGGAAAAAACCCGGGAATGAATGGTCTGAAGATCTTATTGTGTTTTCGCCCGCCATGAGTTCAGGCATGTATGATTTGATGAAGTTCGGGGAATGGAAAGTTTTTGCGGATTCGCTTGTGGATCTTGGCGTTAATTTGAAAAAAATTTCGGAGTACATTACCGAGCTTGACAGGAACAGCCTTGAAAATACGGAGTATCCTCTTCTGCTTCTGTCATTACAGGAAAAAATAGACGAGCAGGTCCTTTTTCTGAACGATCTGGCGGCCCTGTCCGCCCGGGACTTAAACGCGGATAAATTTGTATACTGGGTTTCCTGGCACGACGGAAAATTCCTGTGGTCCGTATCAAGGGCTTTCATAGATGTGGGCGCAGTTCTTGCGGAAAATGTTTACGGCGATTACCTGTCGTCCATCTTTACGTCCGCCACCCTTAATGCGGGAAAGATCTCCCTTGCCCCCAATATCGGTTTTGACCATATTGAAGGCAGAATATACAGCGATCAAACAGTCACCGTTGATTCGCCTTTTGATTACAAAAACAATTCGGCATTGTGTTTTTTGAACAATACGTGCGCACCCTGGGAACGTAATTTTATAGCTGACCTGTCCGGTTTTATAAAGTCAATAGCTGATATGCTGGGAGGCAAAACCCTTATTTTATTTTCCAGCCTCAAGAGAATGAACGCCTGTTATTCAACGCTGGTTGAAAGCATGGAACCTGAAGGGTATAAAATACTCAAGCAGGGACACGGAGGGGATATCGTCGATTATTTTGTATCTGAACCCAAAGCCGTGCTTCTTGGTTCGGAGTCATTCGGAGAAGGTCTTGATATAAGGGGCGAGGATTTAAGCTGCGTTATACTTGAAAGAATGCCGGTAGTGATAAAAGATCCCGTGTATATCGCAAGGGAGGAGCTTTACAAGTCGAGGACAGGTAAATCTCCGTATACCGGTTTTGAGTTGCCCCAGCGCCTGCTGAAGCTGCGACAGTGGTCAGGCAGGCTTATAAGGTCGAAAACGGATAAGGGCGTTGTTATTGTGTACGATAACTGGTTCAGCAGGCAGAATGACGGTATTAAAAAGATTGTAGCCGAAGCAATGCAGCCAATGCCTGTCGCGGTCAGTTCACAAAGGGAAATGTTGAACTGGATTAGAAAAAGATATGAAGATTGGGGTTATTTGTGAAAAAGTTGAGATCAACTATATCCATATGCCTTTTGTAAACAGCCTAAAATTAAGTTTATTATTTGAGAAAAATAAATCATAACTCTTGACTCATGAAAAAATATTCGTATATTGTGATCTTAGTATTTTTAAGATCGAATGCTTGCGAAAGTCCTTAAAAGGGGATTACATAAGCAGGGGTTACCGATGGCTGACAATACAAACTGGACTTTTTTGACCAATCACGCCCACGTACTGCTTTGCCTCGCCGGATCATCGTCAATGAGGATGCGTGATATTGCCGATACGGTTGGTATTACCGAGAGAGCTGTAAATCATATTATAGCGGACCTGGTTAAAGCCGGATATATAGATCGTGTAAAAGACGGTCGCTGTAACGTATACCGGGTGCATTATGACAAAAATCTTCGTCATCCTGTCGAAAAGCATCGCAGGATAAAGGGACTGATTTCTTTTATTCAACGGGATTTGGAAAAAACAGAAACCATAACAATTGAAGAGGAGTGTAGCAATGAGTAAAACAAAAAATCAAAAGTTGATCAAATGGGTCGCTGAAGTTGAAGCCATGTGCAAACCGGACAAGGTTTACTGGTGTGATGGTACCAAGGCGGAATATGATCATATTATGCAGGAAGCCGTAAAAACCGGTGCGGCGGTAAAATTGAA